>JBFZEZ010000328.1:0-5806 GCA_041306585.1 Spirochaetota bacterium
CTTTCGGCCTTAAGATGGTTGCTTTCGGGTTGGGCGGTAAAAAAGGAATAGGGAAGGACCTTATTCTTGCCGGAAGCCAGATAGGAACAAATCTTTTACTGTTAAAAAATTCCCGCGAAAATGAATTCGAGGCAGACAATGAAGGTGTGCGTATAATGAATGATGCCGGTTATAATCCATCTGCAATGATTCAGATTCAGGAGATGCTTCTCAAATTAACTGGAGGTAAAAATCCTCCAGCGATAATTTCGACACATCCCCCTTCACAGGAACGGATTAAAATGATAAAAAAACAGATTGCAGGAATGGGCACTACTTCATCTGCATATAATGAAAATGAATACTTACATTATATAGAAAAGCTGGGGAAATAGAATTTTTTTCATCGGTTATAGAATCCATTCTATAATCAATAGATCCCCCAGGAGTATCTACTTAAGTCCACCACCGGGGGATTCAGGGGGTGCTTTTCCCTTCATTAATCTTCACTTTATATACCATGAAATAGTAATATATTAATCCTGTCGATGTTAGTAATAATCCCATAAGGGATGAGACAGGTTCTGTGATCACAGAAATTACAAGAAGTGCCGCATATACCGCCACAACAACAATAAGACTTACTGGATAAAACCATGCACTGTATGTTCGAACAGCATCCGGATACCTCTTCCTGAAAATTGCCACGGAGCAAAGGGTCAAAATATTAAAAACCGCACCTGTCGCGAAGAAAAAATCTATCAAAGTTGAATAGGTATCCTTTGCAGATGCTGAAAGGAGTAATAAAAT
This sequence comes from Spirochaetota bacterium, assembly GCA_041306585.1. GTDB lineage: Bacteria > Spirochaetota > UBA4802 > UBA4802 > UBA5550 > JBFZEZ01. The sequence goes on from JBFZEZ010000328.1 coordinate 790, forward strand.
TGATGCCCACACTCCCTGGACAATCAGGGCTTTATTGGGGGTTTTATAAACAGGATGTAATTCTTTCAATGGTTTGAAAAATAATCCATCAGCCGCCATTGCCTGCCATGAGCGGGCCTTCACTAAAATTTGCGTGCTTACATTGCTAAAAGCACTCGTCATTACTGCCGCCGAAATAACTATCGCGCCAATTACGCCCCAGGCTGCCTGCATAGCTTCAGCTGCGATCCATTTCGATTTTTCATTGATAAATGTTTCGACAGGAAGTTGATAGAGATATGCAGCATTCGCGGCAAAAAAAAGAATCATGACACAGGTGATTCCAATTAAAAGGGATAATGGAAGATTTCTTCGCGGATTTTTAACTTCTTCAGCGATATATGTTGCACCCTCCCAGCCGCTGAATGCAAAAAAGGCAAGTCTGCATGCGGCGGCAATTGCTCCGATGGAACCCCACAGGGATTCAGTTGGCCATAAAGGCTCAACAAAATGATTCCAATTTCCTTTTGCTGTAAAACAAAACCCTATAATTGAAACAACTGCTATTATTTTAACAATAGTAAATATATTCTGAAAAATGCCGCTGAGATATACACCAAATAAATTAATGAATGTAAGCAGCCATATAATCATCAGAGCAATCGCAATCTCAATTGAACCAGGGAATTTAACCCCAAAGCTGATTCCCCATAAACTGTTGAGATAGTCGGAAAAATCAATCGCAACTGCTGCAATTGCAGCAGTCTCTGATACAAAAAACATCGCCCAACCACGCAGGAATGCCACGAGGGGGCCATATGCATTTTTTAAATAGACATAAGGCCCTCCGGTCCTTGGAAGAAAAGCTACTAATTCCGCGTAACATACAGCTGCGAATATGGTAATGATCCCCCCGAGAAACCAGACAAACCCGAAAAGCGAGGTACACATGACTGCCGCCATAATCGGACCTGGAGTTCTAAATATCCCAGACCCGATAATACGACTGACAACAATTGACGAAGCCTCAAGAAGACCAAGGTCCCGTTTATATTCTGTTGTATCTGAGAAGATAACTGATTGTTGATTGTGCTCCCCGTCATTTTCTATCACTGTGAAATCACTTTTTCTCATTCAATAAACTTGAAAGTATTTCACCGATATACATACGGTGATAATCTTTTTGCGGGTATATTTCTTCAATTGCAGGATCAAGAAAATTTTTCGGATCAATGTCAAGAAAATATAATTTTTTACATTCAATCACCAAACTGGCCTCTTTAAAATAAACACCATTATTTTCACTGGGAGCCGGCGTTAATCCGGCTTCTGCTACTTTATTTGAGTCCCTGCCCGATTTAGTTCCACATATTGTAAGAGCATCTTTGTATTGCTCACTAAAGAATGATAATGTAAAAACCGGATTTTTTTCAAGAAATGAAAATGTATAACGATGAGGCCGGACAAATATTGTACAGATATTTTTATGCCATAGAACTCCAAAGCCTCCCCAGGACGCAGTCATTGTATTAAAAGATTTTAAGTCTCCGGCCGTTATGAGCATCCATTCAGACCCAATGAGCTTGAATACATTCGTTGAAATATCCGTAGGATTAATTTTTTTAAATTTCATTTGTCATCTCCAAGGAAAATTGTTGAATCCAAACAATCATGGTCTGTTTTTTTTTGAAAGTAAAAAACTTTTTTGTCAGGCAATAGTATCAGGTGAGAATTATGCTGATTTCATGAAAAAAAACCTTGCATTTCCATAGCATCATACTAAATAAGCTTTCAAGATCATTCGGCAAGGTTTATCCCATGAATAAAAATCTATTTATAATTCCGATCCTAGATGACAACCACCTCATTGTTCATACTTTACAGGCAATTGATTCAATTACCGACGGGGATATCCTCATAATTGACGACGGTACCGGACTTGATCTGATACCAATTTTAGAGAATAATCCCCACTGTCAATACATCAGACACGAGCAACAACTTGGATTTGGAGCTGTTTTCATGACCGGGTACGCTTTTGCCCGGGATATGAATTTTGAAATTATAATTATGCTAGATATCAGAAATGCCAACTTCACATCAGATATTATACCAATACTGGAAAATTTAAATTATGGTTATGATATCATAACGTGCAGCAGAATTCTGGAAAATGTAAATCATGAATCACTTTCAGAAGATTATATCAGAATTACATCCATTATTTCAGAAGCGCTTCATGAAATTACCGACCTGGATTTGACTGATCCGCTTTCAGGAATTCAAGCATATCGCGTGGCCTCACTTGAGCAGATGGAACTTACTGAATTCAGCCATACACTTCTACTGCAACTATGGGTTCAGGCACATTACTTTGATCTTACAATCCTGGAAATCCCCACCCAAACAAACGGGGAGAGTTTTGGCTCGGAGCTGGATCAATACGATGAACCTCTTGATTTGTTCCTCGCAACGCTCGAATCGGAAAATTATCTTTATAAAAAAGGTAACATACAATAAGATCTACTGATGATTTTTTTTCGGACGTATCTGATCATAGTACATATCTCTAACTGAATGAAAAAAAGCAAGATATTCAATTTTACGGTAATCAGGATAGGTCCATTCGAAAAAATCAAATTTTTTTGCAATAAATTTATATTCATTTTCAAGATATATCCCTTTGGCCAGGTATGTCCGATGAAAATATTCCTTGCAGGTAGCAAGGTAAACATTAGAGAGGGTAAGGTAGCCAGGATCAATATTTATTACCCTTCCGCTCTTTCCTGAAATTGAATTTTCAAGTTTATTGGTGAAAAGTTTAATATCCACTATATCTTCACGCCTGATCAGTTTTTTGAATGAATAAAAAACTTTGGTCAGATTTTTCCCGATTTTACTGTAGTATTCAGTATTGTTGAAGGATATAAATCCCGAAATATATTCAACAGATCCATATTTTTTTCTAAGTGCATCCATTGCCTGATCAAGATGTTTCTCTTCTTTAAATAAAATGCCGACAAATAATTTTGCCTTAGGAGGAATTACCGGGATTGCCATACTTCATCTTCCTTCTTCTATGAACTTTTTAAAGTCTTCTGGTGTTGGAGCTTGAATTTTTATAATTTTTTTGAGTATAGGATGTTGGAACATAATTGATCGGGAGTGTAGAGCACATCGATGAAAGCCAAGGATTTCATGTATTCTACTGGTAGATCCATTCTTTACAAATTCAAGATAAACATTTTCATCAATCCCATACAGTTTATCACCGAGGATCGGGAAACCGGCATAATTAAGGTGGGCACGAATCTGATGGAACCTGCCTGTAAGCGGCCTGACTTTTAACAAGGAGTATTCTTCAAAGGTAAAAATTTTTTTACACTGTGTGACAGACGGTTTATCAGCATCCCTACTGGCATACATTCGCTTTTTGATGCGTGCATCATCACGTGTCCCCAGCGGTATGTCAATGGTAAACTCTTTTTGGGGTGGTATCCCGTGTACAATCGAGATATATGTTTTTGTGACATTTTTAAATACAGACTGAACAGCCGAACATGCACGGGGATTTTTAGCAAAAAGGACAATCCCCGAAGTTTCCCGGTCGATACGGTTTATCGGATGAAGCTTCTGGTTATAATTTTTTTGCAGTATTGTAAGTAGGGTGTTTTCATAAAATATCCCGGATGGATGAACCGGCAAATTCCCTGATTTATTGACACCAATGAGGTCTTTATCTTCATAAATTATTGAAAATGTGGGATCAACCGGGGGTTCTTCATCGAATCTTCCAAGGTAGTGAATAAGGTCCCCTTCCAGAATTTTTTTATGATAGTTGATTATTGGGCTGCCATTATAGATTACTTTACCATCGAGTATTTCTCTCTGCCACTGTGTTCTGCTTAGATATGTGAATCTTTGAGCCAGATAAGCATCTATGCGCTGATGAGCATATTGTTTGGGGACCAGTGATTCTGCAATTGCGGTCATAGTGAAATCAATACCTCGATATTTCTTTTTATAATATTCGTAATGAGAAATACTTGTGCATAAAGTTCATAAAACAATAATAATACTATTGCTCACAATCAGTCAAGTAAATCAATTTATTCGAAATTGTCATAATAAATCTCTTTATCTTGACAGATTGCTTAAGATTCATTAAACGTTTTATAATTTCATCAATTGGCCGTTTCCGAAAAACTGTTCAGTCAAACTATCTTTAATATCAGGTTATACTAATGGAACAAAACAAAATTATTAACATGCTGGCAGATAATCTTGCATTACAGGCCTTCCAAGTGAATGCAGTCATTGCACTTATGGATGAAGGATGTACAATTCCTTTCATAGCACGTTACCGTAAGGAAAAAACGGGAAACCTTGATGAAGTAAACATCAATGCAATAGCTGAAAAATTTAAGAGAATAAAGGAACAGGAAGAACGTCGCGAATATATTCTCAATTATCTCTTGCAAAATGAAAAACTCACCCCTGAATTAGATGCTCACATTCGCCAGGCGACCACCCTGCAGGAAATTGAAGATCTGTATGCGCCATACAAACCAAGGAAAAGAACCCTTGCCGATAAAGCCCGAGATTTGGGTCTTGCACCCCTCGCAGACCTGATTATTACAAAGAAATTATCAGAAAAACAGGCCCTTGAAGAAGCAAAAAAATATATTACCGCAGATGTACCCGATACAAAAACCGCCCTTGAACATGCTGTAAATATTATGATCCAATTCGTATCAGATTCTGCGGATGTACGTAAACATGTGCGGGATGACTTGAAACATGGAAGAGTTACCTGTTCTGTTAAAAGAGGAAAACAGGATGAGGGTAAAAAATATCAAGATTATTTCGAATTTTCAGAAAAAGCCAAAACAGTCCCAAGTCATCGTATTATGGCTATAGTACGTGGCTCGCATGAAGGCATTCTTAATATTGGCATAGAACCCGATGCTGATAGTGTCTACCTCAACAATGAGGTTTCAAAAATTGCCTTTCAGCAAACCAGCGAGCTGTGTTTATA
>JBFZEZ010000329.1:0-13564 GCA_041306585.1 Spirochaetota bacterium
GCGGCTAAGGTCGTGAGTTCTATGGATGAGGCAATGGAGCATATAATAATGTACGCTTCAGGTCACTCCGAGGCGATCATTACTTCAGATTATATGAATTCCGAACGTTTTTTACGCGAGGTCGATTCTTCCGCGGTATTCGTGAATGCGTCCACGCGTTTTCATGACGGGGGCGAGTTCGGGCTCGGGGCTGAAGTAGGTATTTCAACGCAAAAGCTCCATGCCCGCGGCGCAATGGGGGTTGAAGGACTGACAACATTGAAGTATGTCATTTATGGACATGGGGAGACCCGGTAGGCGCAATCATGAAAATCGGTATCTACGGAGGGACCTTTAACCCGGTCCATATCGGCCACCTGCTGAATGCGCAGTACGTTAAAGATGAATTTGCGCTTGATACGATATTGTTTGTCCCTTCAAAAACGCCAGTTCACAAGAACCTTGCCGACCAGACCAATGCTGAAGACCGGTGCCGTATGCTGGAGCTTGCCATTCAAGGAAACAGTTCATTCAAGGTTTCCAGAATTGAAATTGACAGGGCAGAGCCCTCTTATACGATACTAACGGTAAGGGAAATCGCCGGTTTATACCCGGAAGCGGAATTGTATCTCATTCTGGGGGCTGATTCATTTTACGAGATTAATATCTGGAAGGACCACGAAAAGCTCCTTGCGGGGACTGTTATTATAGTGCTCCGAAGGGAGGGGGATTATGCGTTTTCAGAAGATATCATTCGAAAAGGGAAACAAATCCTTTTCTCGAAGAATCCGATAATCGAAATCAGTTCCTCTGCTGTCCGTTCTCGAATCAAAAGAAACAACCCGGTCGATTATTATCTTCCGGATACTGTGGTGAAATATATCAAAAGCAAGGGGTTATATAAAAATTGAAAAAGAAGATCATTGTCGCAGTCATTATATTCAGCCTGGCTTCGGTCCTGCTGTTTGTTTTTTATCATTATATTATCCGTTCCAGGAATGCGGTTGAAAAGCTCATCCAGGAAAAGAAGATGATCAATATTGTCGTTGCCGGCGCAGGTACATATAAGGACAATAAACACCGTTTCTACGCTATGGTGAGTATTAATCCTGACAATAATAATATCGGCATCACTTTCATTCCTCCTTCGTATCGCATATTCCTGAACAGCGACGGCAGCGAGATCGACGCGATCGAAAATATTGAATTCAGCGATTTCAGTAAGATCAAGAACACCATCTATAAAGATCTGAAAATCCAGGCGCAGTTTTTTTGCCTTCTCTACAATCAGGATGTCGAACGGATTGTCGATCTCATCGAGGGTGTCGATATTTTTATCCTCGATCAGATGAAGAACATGGATAACCTTTCTTTCGGACTCAATTATCTCGACGGAAAAAAAATTATACGCTATATCAATGATGTCGAGCAGAACTCGATTTACCTGAAATACGACAGGATACAGGACATCCTCCTCACCCTTTTTTACGGCAAGGGTTTAAAAAACAGTTTTTTATCTTTGGAATTCATCACCGAAATGTTTAAAAATATAAAGACCAACCTCCTTCCGCAGGAGCTGCTCACCCTTGGTGAAATTATGTTTAAAGATGGGTACATATATACATCAATCCTTCCCGGGACGTTTGAGAAAAAATTATATGTGATTGATGACATAGCATACAGGATATACGAGAAGGATTTTCTTTCCCCCCTCATTATGGAAGAGGAAGGGGAGATGAATATCAAAGTTAAAATTGTTAATGGGACCGATGTACCCGGGCTGGCCCGTAAATTACGGAATGATTTAAACCGTGAAGGGTTTAATGTCATGGAATTCGGCACATCCCCATATCCACGGATGAATAAATCCATACTGATAAACCGAAAAGGGAACTATAGCGCGGTTAGGAAGCTTTCTGAATTGACAGGAATTACCACTATTTATAATGTAATCGACAATACGCAGCTCAACAACGTATTGATTATTGTAGGACAGGATATGGCCAAGTGAAAGCGAATGAAAGGATTATATTGACGGAACAGGAGGTCCTGGACCATGTTCAGGATGCGGCCAGGTTTCTCCAGGAGAAGAAAGGTGAAAACACCCTGGTCCTTGATCTAAAGGCTATAAACAGCTATTTTAATTATTTTATCATAACTACCGGGAATTCCCACATTCATTTAAGGGCCATGGGCCGTGAACTTGAAAAACACCTGATTGAGAGGGGTCTGTCCGGAAATTTCAAACCCGATTTTGAATCGAACTGGATTGTCCTTGATTATTTTGATGTCATAGTACACATTTTTACCGAAGAAACCCGCGGTTTTTATCAGCTTGAGAAACTCTGGGCTGATGCCTCTGTTGTTCCTTTTTAATAAGCCAATTTGTGAATTTTGAACCTGTTGGAGTGAGTTTAAACTACAGCGAAAAAAGCCCCCACAACCCCCCGGAGAGGGATATGTTTAAAGCCCCGCGAAGGCGGGGATCCTTCTCGCTAGACGCGAATTGAGGATTCCCGTCTGCACGGGAATGACATGGCATGGATTGTTACCCCCTAAAAATGACTTGTTACCATCTAAATACTCAAAAATTCTAAAATGTGCTTGAAAATTTTTTACAGTCGTTTTTCTATAGATGTGATCGGAAGAAAAAGTGTAATCACCAAGAAGATTGGAACACGAATGACAATATCGTTATAAGGAGTTATTTATGACAATAATAGTAGATCTTCAGGCTCGAGAAATTCTTGATTCACGCGGGAACCCCACAGTTGAGGTCGATGTAGAGCTTTCTTCCGGTATTATCGGCCGGGCCGCTGTACCGTCAGGGGCGTCAACCGGCGAACATGAAGCTGTGGAACTCAGGGACGGCGACAAGTCCCGTTACCTCGGGAAAGGCGTACTTAAGGCAGTGGCAAACGTGAATGAGATCATTGCCGGATCAATTATCGATATGGACGCAATGAACCAGATTGAGATCGATACCGTTTTGCGGGACCTTGACGGGACCCCGAACAAAGCGAACCTCGGTGCGAATGCCATACTTGGTGTTTCAATGGCATGCGCCCGTGCAGCTGCCGCAACCCTTGATATGCCGATTTATCGCTACCTCGGCGGCGTCAACGCATGTGAATTACCGGTTCCGATGATGAATATTTTAAACGGCGGCTCGCATGCTGATTCTAATGTCGACCTCCAGGAATTCATGGTCATGCCGGTTGGCGCACCGACATTTCGTGAGGCGCTTAGGATGGGAGTGGAAACCTTTCATGCTTTGAAGAGTATTTTAAAATCGAAGGGATATTCAACAAGTGTCGGCGATGAGGGGGGATATGCCCCGTCACTCCGCTCAAACCAGGAACCACTGGATCTCATAATGGAGGCCATCACCAAAGCCGGATTCAAACCCGGTGAGGATATAAGGATAGCATTAGACCCGGCATCCAGCGAGTTCTATGATAAAAATAGTAAAAAATATGTTTTTTCAAAAAGCGACGGCAGCCAGCGCGACAGCAATGGCATGGTTGATTTCTATGATAACCTGGTAAAAAATTACCCGATAATTTCTATAGAAGACGGACTTGCCGAAGACGATTGGGACGGATGGAAAATAATGAGCGAACGTCTGGGCAGTAAAATACAGATTGTCGGTGATGACCTGTTCGTCACCAATACTGAGCGCCTTGCCAAAGGGATTAAGCAGGGTATAGCAAATTCAATTCTCATAAAAGTTAACCAGATAGGCACATTGACGGAAACAATCGAAGCAATTGAGATGGCGAAACGTGCCGGCTATACGGCTGTAGTTTCGCATCGCTCAGGCGAAACTGAAGATTCAACTATATCAGATCTTGTAGTAGCCATGAATGCCGGGCAGATTAAAACCGGGTCCGGATCCAGAACTGATAGAATAGTGAAATACAACCAGCTCCTGAGGATTGAGGAAGAACTCGGGACAATGGCACGTTTCAAAGGTATGGGGGTCTTCTATAACCTTGGGTAATCGAAAAATCGGGCTGCCGGCGATCGGGATAGCTTTTCTTCTCATCAGTATCTATGTATTTATATTCAGCGACAGCGGGGTGCTGATGAGAATGAACCTGCAGAGGAACAGGAAAGCCCTGTTCCTAAATATTGAAAAGCACAGCCGTGAGAACCGCAGGCTCCGCCTGGTCCATGAACACTATCAAAACGGGAAACAGGACAAGGTGGATATCCTTAATGCAGGCTATATCAATCCCAATGACAAGCTTATTTTCATCAAGGGGATCGATGAAAAGGCACAGGGGGGGGACCCGAAGCCGCAAGAGAGACAAAATCATTTCGAATTATTCTACATGCAGATTATCTGGTTCATTATTTCATGTCTGGTTATGGTTTTGTATTTTACCCTCACATTGAAGGGAGAATGGCAGAAGAATGAACAATATTGACAATATTGAAAAAGACCTCGCATCTTTGAAATTCCAGTTGAATTCCGAAAAGATCAATCTTAACCGGGTTATACGGAGATGTCCTCATGGATATCCCCTTCTGATTCTGCTTAATCCGGTAATTTATACCGATTCTGATGGAATAAAAAAAATCAGTTATGAATCCCTTTCAAATCTAATTTGGTTGACATGCCCTTTCTTAAATGATAAGATACATAAGCTTGAAACAGGCGGAATTATACGCAAAATATCTGACTTTATCAATAGCGACAGGACCATGTTTACTATGATGAAGGATGCACATACGAAAAATTATTATTTGCGCAAAAAGATGATCGAAAAAGTCATCGAGGATTTTCCCGAGGCGGTTATTGATAAGCATATCGTCGATTCCGGTATCGGTGGTATACGGGACATTGCCTATTTAAAGTGTCTTCATTTGCATTATGCACACTATTTAATATGTGACGAGAACATTGCGGGTAAAATAGTCAGCCATTTAATAAATGGCGAATCAAGTTGTAAAAAGGTAATGTGCCAAGATGCCTACAATTAAAACTGAAATAATTACTTTGAAAAAGCTGAAAAAGGACGGTTCGGTTGATAAGGATGTTTTAAAAAAAATTATTTCCTATCTTAAGGCTGGAAATGTCGTAATCATCCCGGTTGACTGCATTTACGGGGTACTTTCTACAGCATCAAGTAGTCATATGCATGATCTAATCGGACTCTCGAATGAATCCCCTGACAAGCTTATCGCCCTCATATCAAATTTTAAAATGCTTGAATCACTTGCTTCTGTGAGCAAGTTCCTTTTTGATTTTCTTCACAGGGTATGGCCTGGCGAGGTGACAGCGTATCTTAAAGGAAAAAATTCTACCGGGAAACCGGTAGCGGTGAGGATGCCAAGGAACAAATTCAAACTTGATATTATTGATGAGCTGAATGTGCCGCTATATTATGCTGCTATTCATAATGCAAAAGGGAAACAAATCTTCAGGGAAAAAAATATACTTACCGAGTATATGGGGAAAGTTGGGCTTATCGTAGTTATCCAAGAATTTTGCAAGGACCACCCGTTTCCTACAGTGGTGGACCTTACTAAAAATGAACTTCATGTAATACTTGAAGGGCGGATACCCGAAGAAGAACTCAAGTCCCTCTATTTTCTCGGAAAAGATGATGTTTTTGAATAGGCACTGCTTCACCCCCCCTGCTTCATATTTAAACACTTGACGTATCGCATTATATTCTGATAAAGTCTGACGGTATTTATTATAATTAGCGCGGAAAAACCGTCAATATTCTAATCTTTAAGGTGATATTCATGGAACGCAGTGGGGTCGTAAAACGCAAAACCAGGGAGACCGATATTTCACTGGAGTTGGTGCTTGAAAGCACAAAGGAATCGGTCATATCCAGCGGGGTGCCTTTTTTTGATCATATGCTCGCATCAATGGCAAAACATGGGCGGATGTATATCAAGCTCTCCTGCAGCGGGGATGTTGCAGTCGATGATCACCATTCTGTTGAGGATATCGGCATAGCCCTTGGTCAGGCCTTGAAGTCTGCCCTTGGGAACAAGGCCGGGATACGGCGTTTTGGCGATGCGTCTGTTCCAATGGACGATGCATTGACCCTCACTGCTGTCGATCTTTCGGGACGGGCGTTTTTTCACTATCAGGGGGATAAGCTCATCGGTTACATAGGACGATACAGCGAAGAGCTCACGAGCGAATTTCTTAATGCTTTCTCTGTTAATGCCGGGATAAATTTGCATGTCAACGTATTTTACGGCGACAATAGACACCATATACATGAATCGATTTTCAAGTCCCTCGGCATTGCTCTCTACAAGGCCTTTTCCATTGATGTGAGCATCGGGGGGGAAATTCCATCCACCAAGGGAATGATTATATGATTACGGTCATTGACTATGGAATGGGAAATCTTCGTTCGGTCGTGAAAGCAGTTGAAAAATATACCGGCCAGGTTCGCCTGTCGGCAGATCCGGCTTCTATTGCATCTTCAAAAGCCCTCATCATGCCGGGCGATGGTGCATTCGGTCGCGCAATGGAGAACCTTAGGGAGAGGGGCTGGATACCCCCCCTTCTCGAACATATCAGGAACGGGGGATATTTTATGGGTATATGCCTCGGATACCAGCTCCTCTTTACAAGCAGCGATGAATTTGGTCGTCATGAAGGACTTGGAATCATCCCAGGCAGGGTCGTGCGCTTTAAACTGCAGGACCTCAAAGTGCCGCATATGGGATGGAATAACGTGAAATTTTCCGGGACTTCGCCATTTCTTGATGGTGTAAAATCCGGGAGTTATTTTTATTTTATTCATTCGTTTTATCCTGAAGCAGAGGGGAGGGAATGGATTATCGGAGAAGTTGATTATGGTATCACGTTCCCCTGTATTGTCGGCAGGGGGAACCTTATCGCGACCCAATTTCATCCTGAAAAAAGCCATTCAGTGGGATTGAAAATCGTTGAAAATTTCATCTCGCGCGTCTGCGCTTGAAACTGATACAAAACATATTATCGAGGACATTATGATTCTGATCCCGGCCATTGATATACGGAATGGAAATTGCGTACGTCTCCTCCAGGGGGACCCTGAAAAGGAGACTATTTATTCTGATGACCCGGTCGATATGGCGCTTCGCTTTCAGGACATGGGGGCCAGGCTTATTCATGTTGTTGATCTTGACGGGGCTTTCAGCGGCAACCCTGTAAATATGCCTACTGTTATACGGATAGCCCAATCAATTAATATTCCCATTGAAATCGGAGGGGGTATACGTTCTATCGATACGATCAGCCGCTATTGCGATGCAGGTATCAACAGGATTATATTGGGGACGGCGATTATTGATCCCGGATATGAAGAGATCATAGACCGCTTTAAAGAAAAAATTATTGCCGGTATCGATGCAAAGGATTCCATGGTGGCAACGCATGGATGGAAAAATGTTTCGTCTATAATGGCACTAGATGTTATAAAAGAGTTGCAAAAAATCGGGATCAATGAAATTATATATACCGATATCGCCACTGATGGCATGCTGACCGGGCCCAATATGAAGGCTCTGAACGAAATACTCTCTGCGATGCCGAACCTCAGTCTTATTGCTTCCGGGGGCGTATCATCCGTCGACGACATAGAGCGGCTTGCTGTATTCTCCCAGCGGGGGTTGAAAGGGTGTATTGTGGGGAAAGCAATATACGATGGAAGGATCGACCTCAGAAGCGCCATTGCGAAATTTTCGTAAAGGAAAAGGTATGAACCGCAAAGATGATACATATGAAGTGAAAACACCCATCGAAATCGAGCACTATGAGCGTAAGATATTTGATCTGAAGCAATTAATCGAGATAAGCAAGGGATTGAATTCAACCCTTGAATATAATACGCTTATCGATTCCATCCTCCTTACCTGCATGGGGCAAATGCAGTTATTGAAGGCAGGCATATTCCTCCGTAAAGGGCTTGGATTCAATAATTACTCACTTCATCGGAATTACAAGGGTTTCGAGATCGATCATAATTTTGATTGCGATATTGCAAACGATTCTAATATTATTTTATTTCTCGAAGAAAAGCATCGATGCTTTACCCTTGAGGAAATTGAGGGCAATGTCAAAAATGACTCCTCATTGAGTTTGCTTCAGAAGCTGAATCCGTGCCTCATTGTTCCCCTCCACAGCAAAAATGATTTGAATGGAATGATTATTTTGGCAGACAGGATTAACCAGGAAGGTTTTGATAGCGATGAAAAGGAATACCTCCTCACCATTGCCTCTCTTGCCGGTATAGCCATCAGTAATGCCCGTCTATATGAAATGGCAACAACGGATATGATGACCAACCTTAAGATTCATCATTATTTTCAGGCTGCGCTTATCGAAGAGATGGAACGGTCATTGAAATACAAAGGACCCCTCGTTCTCATAATGGCAGACATAGATTATTTTAAAAAATTCAACGACACCTATGGCCACGTTGCCGGCGACATGGTACTTAAAAATGTTGCGCGCATAATCAAGGAAAGTATTCGGCCGACCGATGTCCCGGCACGGTACGGTGGGGAAGAATTCGCTGTTATTCTTTCAAAGACGGACATCAATGAAGCCCTTATCGTGGCAGAGCGTATCCGTACCAGCATCAGCAAAGAAATAGTATTTTATGAAGGCAAGGAACTTAATGTCAATGTATCCGTCGGACTCACTCAGTTCGACTCGCTTACTGATAAAACCGCAAGCGATATCGTTGACCGTGCAGATAAGGCCCTCTATATGTCAAAAAAAGGAGGGCGAAATCTCGTCTCTTTTCTCTAATATCCACATGTAAAATATCAAGCATTATGACGGATATCCTTCCCCTGTACCACGAATACCACAACTTCAGCAATATTAGTCGCATGATCGGCAATCTTCTCGATAAGATTTGCAATGATTATCAGATTAATGGTAATGGGGATCTTTGAGGGTTCTTTCATCATTATACCGGTAAGTTCTTCCACTAGCATGTCCCTGAATCTATTGACTTCATTATCACGGATTAGTATGATACGTGCTTTATCAACGTCAAGATTCACAAATGTTTCAAGGCTTTCTTTAAACATGCTGTGGGCTATTTCGAACATCTTTGGCATGTCCACATAGGGCTTTAATGGATCATATTTCATGATTTCGGCTACTTTGCGGGAAATGCTTGTGGCGTGGTCACCAACCCGCTCAAGCTCTGCATTTATTTTTGACACACCCAATAGGAACCTGAGGTCGCTTGCCATCGGCTGGTGCAAAGCGATGAGTTTAAGACACTCTTCGTCGATGAAAATCTGGAGTCTGTCAACTTTTTCTTCGTTTTCGGCCAGTTTGTTGAACAAGCCCATATCGCGCTCAAAAAGGGCCTTGACGACATACACGAGCATGCTCTCCACAAGTGATCCCATGTGAATTATATTATTTCTTAGACTGGTTAACCCTTCTTCAAAATGTCTGTCTAAATGCTTGTCCATCATCTGCCTCCGTTATTGCTGTATCTGAATTTTTTAACCATATCGGCCAGTTATGTAATCCTGTGTCCTTTTGTCTCTCGGGTTCGTAAACAGCTCACTTGTTAAGCCGAACTCCACCATGACCCCTAAAAGCATATAACCACACAGATCGGAGATACGGGCAGCCTGCTGCATATTGTGGGTAACGATGACGATATTATAGTTCTTTTTAAGCTCGATCATCAGCTCTTCAATCTTCATGGTAGCTATAGGGTCCAGTGCCGAGCATGGCTCATCCATGAGAATGACTTCAGGCTCTATCGCAAGGAGCCGGGCAATGCAGAGCCTCTGCTGATAATAGAGAGGGAGTTTGAGCGCCGATTCCTGGAGGCGGTCTTTGAGGTCATCCCAAAGCCATGCGTCCTGTAGGCTTTTTTCTACCATGGTGCGTATATGCGCGTTGCTGTATTTTTTCTGGGCCCTTAGTCCAAAGGCAACATTCTCAAATATGGAAAGGGGGAATGGGTTGGGGCGCTGAAATACCATGCCGATTTTTTTTCTAAGTCCATACGCATCGATCCCCTGACCGTAAATATCTTTTCCCTCAAATATGATCTCGCCGGTTATCTTGATTCCCTCTATGTGATCGTTCATCCTATTGATTGATCGCAATAATGTTGATTTTCCGCATCCTGACGGTCCTATGAGTGCGATGATTTTATTATCACCGACATCCATGGAGACTGATTTAAGGGCATGAAAATCCCCATAAAAGAGATCAAGGTTCCTGATTTCTATTTTTTTATCTTTAATTTCCATGATTTTATCCAAAACGACCAGTAATATAGTCATTTGTTCGTTGGTCTGAAGGGTTTGTGAATATCTGGTTTGTGGGACCGTATTCAATCATTTCGTTCATGAGAAAAAATGCTGTATTGTCCCCAACGCGTGCCGCCTGTTTTGTATTGTTCGTGACGAGTACTATTGTATAATTCTTTTTCAGTTCAGTGAGGGCCTGTTCTATCATGGCTGTTGAAATGGGGTCTAATCCGGAGCAGGGTTCGTCTAGAAGGATTACTTCCGGCTCCATCGCAAGGACCCTTGCCAGGCAGAGTCGCTGCTGTTGTCCACCCGAGAGCCGCAGGCCTGACATGCTCAGTCGGTCCTTGACTTCATCCCAAAGAAATGCGGACTTAAGGCTTTTTTCAACGAGGTCCTCGAGTCTTTTTTTATTTCTTTCACCTGCGCCTGTTGGTCCAAAAACGACATTATCGTAAATACTCATAGGGAGTGCAATAGGAAGGGCAAATACAATCCCAACCTTTTTGCGAAGGGCTACTACATTGCACCGCGGGTGATATAGATCGTTTTCGTCCATGCATATTTTACCTTCGATCCGAATTTCCGGGACCAGGTCGTTCAGTCTGTTGAGTGCCCGCAGGAAAACTGTTTTACCGGACCCGGATGGTCCGATGATAGCGAGGATTTTATTGGCTTCTATATCGAGAGTGACCGCACGTAATGCCTGAGTGGAGTTCCAATAAATATTTAGGTTTTTGATGACAAATTTATTTCTATGTATGTTTTGTTCTAGCATGTGATGTGCCTCATTTGGTCTTTTTGGCAATATATTTATTTAAGATCCAGTAGGACACCAGGTTTATTGATAGTATTGAGATTATCAGGACGGCGGCTGTGCCATAAGCATTTTCATTTGATAAGCCTTCGCGGGCCAGGATGTAAAAATGTACCGACATGGTTCTTAATGAATCGAAAGCGGTGTGAGGAAGGCGGAGGGATGATCCGGCAGTGAAGATGACTGCCGCAGTTTCTCCAATCGATCTTCCAACGCTTAACATAACTCCAGTAAGGATACCCGGCATGGCGTTGGGGAGAACCACACGTCGGACGGTCTGCCATAATGTGGACCCCAGGGAAAAACTTACTTCCCTGTATGAGTTCGGAACAGATTTTATGGCTTCTTCGCTCGTGCGGATGATCGTAGGGAGGATCATAAAGGCAAGGGTGAGGGAGCCTGAAATGATTGACCAGCCCATGTTCAATATTGTGACGAAAAAGATAAAACCGAAAAGGCCAAAAATTATAGAAGGGATCCCGGCCAGGCAGTCAGCGCCGAACCGGATCACCCGGGTAAAACGTGATTCCCTGGTGTATTCGTTGAGATAGATCGCAGTTCCTACTCCGAGGGGTGTAGCGATTAACAGGGCCACAAAAGGCAGGAGAAAAGTCCCGACTATTGCCGGGAAAATACCGCCGCTTCGGCCCATCTCCTCCGGATTTTTCAGGAGGAAATCAAGAGTGATAATGGGAAGTCCTTTGCTCAGAACAAAGACAATTATAAAAACAAGAATAGCCAGGGTGAATATCGTTGAGCCGATCAACAGTGAAATGGCAATTTTTTGAGTTTGGCGCGGATGCATTTTCATCTGGTCCTCGACTTGTTCTTTATTGCCATATTGGCAAGGTAATTAAGAATCATTATAATCACAAGAAGCACCGCTCCAGTTGCAAAGAGGGCTTGTCTGTGTATTCCGGTCGCGTATCCCATTTCGAGGGCTATGTTGGCGGTGAGGGTGCGCACGGAATCAAATATTGAGTCGGGTATTATGACAGCATTACCGGCAACCATGATAACGGCCATGGTCTCACCGATGGCACGTCCAAGCCCGAGTATTATACCAGCGATTATACCGGATTTTGCGGCCGGCAGGGTCACCATATGAATTGTCTGCCAGTGGGTGGCCCCCAGCGCCAGAGCCCCCTCCCTGTATGAGTTCGGCACAGCCTTGATGGAATCAATTGAAATACTCATAATTGTAGGAAGAATCATGATCCCAAGAATTATTGAAGCGCAGATTATTGAAAGGCCCGGTCCGCCGAAATTATCCCTGATAAGAGGCGCGAGCACCATAACCCCAATAAACCCGAAGACGACCGAAGGTATTCCCGCCAGGAGTTCTATTGCGGGTTTTATCAGCTTCATGGCCCAACGGGGTAGGAATTCAGAAAGAAATATCGCCCCTGCAAGTCCCAGGGGGAGACCAACCAGTATTGAACCGATTGTTACCCAAATGGAACCTACAATCATGGGGAGTATGCCGAATTTTCCGGATGCCGGCTGCCATTCTGAAGTAAAGAGGAAATTGCCAATGCCTTCCTGCAAAATAAACGGTAGTCCTTCTATGAGAATAAAAATGACTATCAGGGTCAATGCCGCAATCGCAGAAAAAGCAATAATCGCAAAAACTCTGTTTACTCCCTTCTCGCCTATGAATTTCATCTTCGCCCCTGCAAATATTTCACTTTTAATAAGACGTTTATTTTGCAACTGCGGGTAAAAGACCGCTATTGCTTATTGTATCCTGCCCTTCTTTTGAAAGGATGTAGTCGATAAAAGCCTTAATGGTCCCGGCAGGCTCATTTTTCACAAGAAGAAAAACCGGGCGCACAAGGGGATACTTGCCGCTGGTAATTTCGTTGTTGGTGCATGTAGCTCCTTCAATGCTCAGGGCCTTAATCTTGTCATTCACCAGGCCATGGGAAATATACCCGATAGCATTGGCATCATTAGCAATGGTTTCCCTTACTGTTCCATTGGAATCTTGTATGATTGCCTCATTAATAAGGGTAATATCTTTCACGATAACTTCAAATGATGAGCGGGTCCCTGAGCCGGCTTCCCGGGAAACGACTGTAATCGGTTTATCATCTCCCCCGAAAGACTTCCAGTTTTTAATTTTACCATTGAATATGTCGCGGAGCTGTGATAATGAAAGATTCGTTACTTTATTTTTTGGATGGGCTATCAGTACGATGCCGTCCCTGGCTACCAGGAACTGTTTGAGGTTTTTCGCATCGGCTGGCAGCTCCACCAGGTCGGCCATACCGATCTGTGCTGCGCCGGAGAGGGCAGACTGGATACCAACGGAAGATCCGCCTCCCTGTACAGTAATTGAAGCTCCTGGTGTAGCATTCATAAACTGTTCTGCAAGTTTTTCGGCAAAAGGCTGGAAAGCTGTTGACCCGGCAACTGTTATTGACTCAGCCTGTCTCTTACAGGCCGGGTTGATTGCAATTGCAATCAAGAGCAGGATAATTGATAATAAACTTTGTAATCTTTTCA
>JBFZEZ010000330.1:0-3003 GCA_041306585.1 Spirochaetota bacterium
TCGATGAGATGAAAGACAAGCCGATGACCGTATATCTCTCAGAACTCCTTATCGGCGGCGCAAAAGACGCGAACCTGGCGCTGTTACCCGGGACCAGGATACTCGTAAAAAAAACGGAGGAAAACGAAAGAAGAAAATCCCTTACTGTTCTCGGTGAAGTTATGAAGCCCGGAGTATTCAATTTCAAAAACGGCCTCACCCTGTATGAACTCCTTTCTATGGCCGGGGGATATACAGATACCGCATATCCGCGGGGGATCATTCTCATAAGGAACAGCGCCAGAAAATTACAGGAGGAGCACATCAGGATATCATTCATGTCCATGAAAGAAAACCTGGGCCGCCAATCCGCGGGGGTGGCAAGCGGGGGTTCGAGCCCTGAAGAACAGGCCATGCTCAAAATGACCATACAACGCTATGAAGAGATGCTTATCATCCTCCAGAAAAAATCAGAACTCGCCCTCGGGCGCATAGCGCTCGACATACCTATCACGCTTGAAGACCTGAAAAAATCAAAGGAAAATGTAAAACTTATCGACGGCGATTTCGTGTATATCCCGAAAAAACCAAACTGGGTGCTTGTGCTCGGCGATGTATACAACCAGATGTCCCTCCCCTACGACTCCGGCAAAACCGTGCAATTCTACATGAACCAGCTCGGCGGGATGGCCGAAAACGCCGACAAGGACAACCTTTATATAATTAAAGCAAACGGGAAAATAATATCGAAGCAGCAATACTCTTCGATTAAAAACCTGTTTTTCTCCATAGATTGGAGCAGAAAAAAACTCGACTTCGCCAGGGATTTTGAAAGCATAAAACTCGAGCAGGGGGACACCATTGTTGTTCCGGCGGCCCTCAAGGTGCCAATCATGTGGCGCCCTATTTTGAAAGACATTGCCCAGATCATGTTCCAGACAATGTCAACGGTGATCATGGCCACACTCATATGGTGATAAAATATAATGTAATATCAGTCCTGGCTATTGTCGCTGCTGTGATGTGCGCTGCTGCTGATCAGGTACGTGCCAACCCGATACTGAACATCAATACTGAGGAGCACGCGATATACGACATCTTTGAAGGTTCAGGCGCCTCAATCGGTTACTCCACCACGATGAAGCCGGTCTACACCTACATGAGCGCCCTCTTGGCCCACCATTACGAGAAAATAAAACTCCGCCTCAGCGTGGAAGACGGGGCCGGATACTACCTCAAACCATTGAACAGCCTCGGCTTCAAATATTTTTATACGCAGGACGACAACTTCTTTTTCGAGGGGGGATCCGGGTTGACCCTTCGGAAAGGATCGAACTTCTTCCTCTTTGAAGACGGCTACCTGTCGCTCGGCAAATATTTCGTGGTATATTATCAATTCAAACAGATATTCTCCAATGAAGAGAAAACATTCGACCTGAACCGCGTCTATGCCAAGCTCCATTTCTGGAAACTGTCCATAGAGGGCGGGGTCGACAATGTAAACCTGGGTCCCGGGGAATTCGGGCTTCTTGTTGCACATAACGTACACCCCTACCCCCTCTTACTCATCAGGACAGAAGAACCGATCATGATGTTCGGCAAATGGGACTTTCTCGTATTTAACGGATGGCTTATGGAAAAGCGGGACGATCACGACAACCCTATGCTTCTGGCCTACAGGGTTACATATAAACCATTCGATTATATCGAAATCGGCACAACACGCTCTGTCCTTCATGGGGGCAAGGGCCGCCGGAAGCCACAATTCACCGAATATTTCGATCTGCTCACCGGCACCCGGGGCCTCTCCTCAAAAACAAGGTTCGGGGCCGATGCTTTAGGGGCTTATGATATTTCGATCTATCTCCCATTCCACCTTCTTACCGATCTCATAGAAGTCACCAAAATATATTTTGAAACAGCAGGCTCTGAAGTACTCGAGCCGTGGGCCCATGAAAACAATAGGGCATTTCAGTACGGTCTCTTCTTTTCGATAAAAAACAACTTTATCAGGTTTGAATATGTAGATACCGCACCCCGCTTCTATACCCAGTACAATTACGCGGCAAAGGATTATACATACAAAGGCCTTCCGCTGGGTTCTCCTTACGGCAGTGATATGAAATCCTTCCTGGTTAAACATCGATTTTTTATCCTTGATTTTCTCTCCCTTGAATACAGATTCGGGGCCCAATTCCATCCTTCCGTGGATAAAAATAACATAAATAGATATTATCTGTCACTTTGCGCAGATATTTGCGCCTGGCGCTTTATAATAAGTGGATATTTCAGGTACGATTGGATAAAAAATTACGATGCCGACCCCCTACCGACAAAATTCTCATTAACTGGAAAAAATAGAAATTTATTCACTGCTGGCGCATCATTAACCTGGAAGTTATAAACTATTTAAAAAAAAGATTGAAATCTCCCCGTAAAAGCAATATATTTAATTTGTATTATAAAGGGGGCGGGCGACAGTAAGATGTTTGGTCATTTATCACATGATGATTCTTCCTGCACGATCAAAAAACATGGATCTTGCCGATATACATGTTTAACTGCAATAATAATTTTCCTGTCAATTGCATCCCTTTCATCCGTTCATGCAATAGTTCTAAACCGGGATCCTGGGAACCCGTCATTTAATGATAATGGAACACTGAAAGATAATGCCGATTCTAACCGTGAAGACAAGGGAGCGGTGGAAAAGGAAAAAAACAAACCCGTGCAGTTGAAGGATAAATACAAATTCGTTATCTTCAATTTTGAAAACCTCACGGGGAACATGAAATACAATTACCTCGTCAACATGATCGCTCCACACCTGCAGAAAGAATTAAATAGCACAAGCAAGTTCTCGGTCGACCATGCTGAAATAAATTTCGCGAGCGTTAAAATAGATGATTACGCGAATTACATAAAACTCCTGAACAAGACCGCTGCAAGCTATAATGCCGACTATGTATGTACGGGTTTTACACACAATGTTGACAAGGGGGTTTCAATCGAAGCCCTTGTCTA
>JBFZEZ010000331.1:0-5540 GCA_041306585.1 Spirochaetota bacterium
GAGATAAAAGTACCGAGAACAATGCCGGCCAGCGCTATCATGCGCCCTTTCAGCCCTTCGGGGGCCCGCACAACAAATCGAAATGCGATAACCGCGTACCCGATCGGCATTATAGAGGAGGCTACATGAATGGGAAAAATCCCGATCATCTGGTTTTTATCAAAGCCGATAAATACCAGGGAAAACGCAGCCCAGAAAACGGCAGAGGTGATGAATGCCGAAACGGCAGAGGTCGCCACGGTGACCCAGTTTTTCAACTCGCCCGTCATTCTGTCGACCCCGGCGGTGAGGGCGAGGTGATTATTCTCACGGGAGGTTATCATTCCCCCGACGAAGGTTATCCAGAGCACAAAGTGCTGAATGTACACCGTTGAATCGGGTATCCCGGTCGTGAATAATTTACGGGCGACAATTTCCATTGCCGGATAGGCGGACAACAGGATCAGTATGAAGCACGCTAAAAAATCTTCCGTATTATGGATTGCATCGTATATTTTTTTCAGAATATTTTTCATTATTTTTTGCTTCTGTATTCTTTTAAATGTCCCCTCAACTCATCAAAGAGCTTACGGGGAAATGTTTTCCCGATAAACACTTCATATCCATTTTCTACGTCCTGTTTCCAGAGGGGTACCATCTCGGGGGTGATGGTATTCACCTGGAGGCCATGCTGCTTCATGGTCTCCAGGGCTTTATCATCAAGCTTGGTTGTTTCTACGTATAGGTCTTTTAATATTTTTTCACATGCTTGAATCATCTGGCCCCGATATTTTTCAGGGACCTGGTTCCACGTTTTTTTATTGAGCACGATGCCGCCGATCATGGGGGCTATGCGAAGGCTTGTCATGTTTTTAGCAATGCCGAACCACTGGAATGCCGCGGTTACAAGGGGTGTGGAGTAAAAAGCGTCGATCATGCCGCTCTGGAGTCCGGTCATGATATCCTGGGTCGAGATAGGGATTGCATTGTAACCGAGGGCCCGGAAAGCCTGGAGCATTTCAGGTTCGCCGGTCCCAACCGCGAACTTCTGCTTCTTTAAATCAGCAGGTACGAACACCGGATTTTTTGAAAAAAAATTGACCCAGCCCGCTTTTGCCCATCCGATGCATTTGAAACCTTTTTTTTCCATGAGATTGTTAAACTGGGGCTTCATCTTCATTATAAGATAATCGAGTTCGTCATCATTATTAACAAGATAAGGGAGGTTCAGTGCATATATTTCAGATGTGATATAGCTCATTCCGACACCCGTAAAAATCGATGCCTGTATCTGATCGATGCGCATTTTGCGGATCATGTCAGGCTCATCCCCGACTACACCTCCGGCATATATTTTAATAGTGACCTGCCCCTGTGAAATTCTACTCCATTCGGCGCCCAGCTTCTTCAGGGCTTTGTCCCATGGAGAGCCGTCAGGGGCTATGCTGGCAAGCTTAATCACCATTGAAAAAGCGGGGGACAGGGGGAGCGAGCACATTAAAATGGTCAGTATTATTTTTTTGAATCGAGACATTATTTTCCTCCATGCTTGGAACTGGATAATATTTTATCGTCAATATGATCGAGATACCATCGGGCTTCCTGCTGCGCGAGGACATTCGCTAACCTGAAGGTGGGTTTCACATGTATATCGATGGCAAGCGCCTTATTTAGAAGTCCGGTGAATTCAGCGGCATTCTGGTTCTTTATTGAAACGCTGGTCGCAAGGGCAACATACGGCGATGCCTTGTATCCCCCCCCGTATTCCAGAGCTTTTTTAAAATGATAACGGGCCTTTTCCTCACTCCCCCCCATTACAGCAGGAAGTGCGCCGTAATAAGATATAAAAAAATCGTGGATTGCCCCGAAACTATATGAATCGTCGAGCTTAATCGCCCGGTTCATGAGGGCGATGGCCTTTGAAATCGTCGCGCCGATATCGCTGTCAAACGGATCGCATGAATATGCCCCCATCCAACTCGCCCCTGCCCAATAAAGATAGGGGACATCTTCTTTTTTCATTGCAGCAAGGGTCTGTCCGTATGTATTCTGATCAAGCATTTTTTTAAAACCGGGATAGCGGGAATCAAGGCCGATCAACGCATATTTTCTTCCCCGGAGATATAATTTTTTTGCACGCTGTATCATTGCGTTCTTTTTTTCAAATTCAGAATCGGGAAGGAACTTCGACGGGGTATGCACAAATGCATTCGCGTACATAATAAAGCCGCTCCCTGCTGCAAGATTCAGCGGGGGATCATCCGGTATGGTTGCAAGCAGGCTTTCATAGATTTTCAAAATCAACGGAAGGGACTGGGCGATAATTTCGGGATCGTCATCGCCGGTAAAAACCGTGCTGTCGCCGGCTGAAGTCAATGAGTTGGCAATTATCTTGACGAACAGTTTATTCCCGGTGCAGGCAGTTGTCAGCAGCAGCATGGAAATAAAAAAAACAGGATAAAATCGTGATGAAAAATTTGTTGGTTTCATAGTAGTTTTTTTTATGAATAAAATTTAGGGTCCACAAGAATCAAATATTAAAACAAAACATACTAATAGTCAATACGTTATATACAAAATCAATTAAAATATCATGAATAAATAAAATTTCATACTTACGCGCCCCCGGACTCTTTCTTAATGGATGTGAAGCATACATAAATAGTCCGATTGAAAAATCAATATATTTTTTTTTGGATGCTTTTTATTGCGATCCGAAGAATAAATCCGAACCCGATCAAAATCATACACAACCCTGCAATCCGCGCCTGAGTCAGCAGCCCGGCAACCTTTAGTTCGACCCTGAAAAATTCCAGCAGGCGCCGGATTTGCGAGGAGATAGTGGAGATAGTGGAGCATTGTGTCGTATGCGTCGAGAAATTTAAATTTAAAAATCATTATCATGGCGATGATCGCGATAAACGGGAGAACGATGCCGGTGATGATAAGAGGATAGTATATCCCATAATTGAGGATATATCCCCTGACAGGGTAATCGATGATGTCTTTGAGAAGGTAATCTACCATAATTCCCGCGTATTTAATACACAAGGAATGAGTTTTGTCAAATATAATATTATATTTGACAAAACGAATAAATGCATTATCAACTATCAATCAACGAAACCATTCTATGGAACATTTATACCTGGACAAAAAAGGGGGCGTAATCGATTTTTACGCCATTTTCAATCTTTCGCACGACGCTGGCGCCGACGACATTAAAGCGGCATTCAGGAACCTTATCAAGATGTATCACCCTGATACAGCGAACGGGACCGAGAGCTCGACCGCGAAAATCGAACTGATCATGCGCGGTTACCGGATCCTTATTGATGAACAGTCCCGCCGTGAATATGACCGCGCACTTGCCGCCCGCAGCAATGTGCGTGAAGACGGCTTATACATCATCCCCAAAAAAAGAATTCACTATTCGGTCCTGCTCGGAGATATGCTGAAAAAACGGTTTCTGCCGAAAGGGATGAAACGCGGCGATATTTTGAACAACTTCGGGCAGGACATCGAGATAATTCTTACACCCCTTGAAGCAAAAAACGGGGCCGTTGCGTATATCGAGCTCCCGGCAAAAATGCAGTGCCCGACCTGTCAGGGACGCGACCATCATTGCACTGTGTGCAGGGGAATCGGGAGGATCGGCACGTCCGCCCACCTTGAGGTGAGGATTCCGCCCGGTACGGATGATGCAACATTCATTGATTATGAGCTAACAAAGGTACACCCTGATCCTTTGACGAATTTTTCGAGGAAATCGCTGAGGCTGAAAATTTCGATAAAGAAATAAATCAATCTTTCCAAGTTCCTCCTAAGTTCCCCTGCATTCTGTCCTTTGCCCCCGGTGAGGAAGGATGGAAAGAAACGGACCACTCCCCTCTCAACGAGGCGGATTACGTTAGGATGGGGTTGTTTTGAAATCGGATTTATTGCAGAAAGCAGCAACTACTCTCTCCTCAATGCCATTCCTTTCCTTGTGATCCGATATTTCTGCAGGCGGCTCTTTTGCTTTTCGGGCACAGTCATTTCGATGAACCACTTATCCACGGCGGGATGCAGGTAATTGTTCCTGAACGTCGGCCTATGGGACAGCCACAGCCGCTGCATCATCTCCGCGGCTGAAAGGGGTTTCCCCTCAAAAAGTCGGAGCAGGCGGACGACTTGGTCGCTATCTTGGTCGCTATCTTGGTCGGTTTTCAAAGTACCGGAAAGGGCCTCACGGACTGCGTTCAGCATGAATTCAATAAACGCTTCCTGCCGTTGCCATCGGCAAATGGATGGACATCGGTTTTTTGCAGCCATGACATCAGATCGGTCATCAATGCCGGTACCTGTTTTGCGGGGGGAGCGACATGAACGATTTTTTTCCCCTTTATGACGCCGATTCCGCCTGACCGGTATCTCCCCGATTCGACCGCAAGGCCCTTCATCAATACGTTATGCGTTTTCAACAGGTCTTTTCCGGAAAACGGGTCTAATACAGGGATCATTTCATAAGCGGCAAATGCGATGAATATTTGTGAGCTGAACGAGGTGGATTGTATCGATCAAAGGGTGTGGTTTGGATGGCTTGATGAGGCTGGCGAAACCGGATAATTTCACGTGCAATCTATTTCTTTAAAAAAGCAGATTATGTCCCCAGGGGATCTGTGAAACAAGTTGTTTCGCATTTACAAATTGGCCAACAGGCTGTTGGCTTTTTTCGTTTTGGGCAACAAGCTGTTGCCCGTTTGTATCGTCACCAACCCAAAAACAATACCATTGACGCATATATTTGAGGTTACTAAGTGAAAAACCCCTCATATCGGGAAACTCTGCCTGTAAATCTTTACTCATCTGAGCCAAAAGACCTTCGCCACATTGGCTGTTTTTCTGCTTCTCAACAATTTTTTCAGCAAGCTCCCAATACAATTCAATCAATTCACGGTTCACAGATACAGCTGTTTTAATTTGAGCCGATTGAATGCGAGCTTTAAGTTCATGGAGATTTTGTTGTCCGGCAGTAATTTAGTCGATTTTGGCAATTTTTCTTTGTTCCATCAGGGAATCGGGTATGCATCTATTGCGGGGCTGGCTTTTTTTAAATCGAAGTTTTTTGCCCGGCTGCGGTACTTTTGATGTCGGGGTACAGGATAACTATTGTTTTATCAACTTCACTTTTACCGCGGCCTGGGTTTCAGGGTCGAAGAAGATATTATCATGGTATTCATTCATGGTCAGGGCCTGGTATATTGATTCCTCGGTTGTGTCGATAAGGGTCATGATTGTTTTCCCTGATGTGCCTTCGATTTTTATGATCTTGTCGGGGACTTCGATGATGAATTTTAAGGTTGTCATGGGATTTTTCCTCCGGGGGATGGTGTTGATGTTTTTATCAATGTGACTTTGAATTTCGGGGTTCTACATCCCATGAATGTGATCCGGCATTACAACAAACGAACCAAATGCGACAAATGGAAAATGTGTCGGGATTTCGCGCCAATATTTTTCCGCGATGATTCCCGTTTCGGATAAAATCATTTCCCCATTTTCAATATATCCGAAATGAG
>JBFZEZ010000332.1:0-3546 GCA_041306585.1 Spirochaetota bacterium
AACTCTGAAATCAAGATCCGACTTGATGAAGATGCTGATTCATATATTTTTTCGATTTTCAATGAAGGCGTCGGAATTTCAAAGGAAGATATTGAAGCCAAGCTCTTTAAGAAGTATAACAGGCTGAAGCAGAAAGGGACCGAAGGTATTAAGGGAAACGGGCTCGGGTTGTATATCTGTAAGACCATAATTGAAAAGCACCACGGGAAGATATGGGCTGAATCGGAGCAGGGTGCATGGGTGAAGTTTTGTTTTTCGATCCCGAAGGTTGTGGAGGAGGGGTAGGGGGAGACGCCCTCACCGGCGCATCGCTGACGCTTCCGCGTCCTCTCCCTAGCTTCGCTCAGGAGTTTCCCACCGGAATCTCAAACACGAACTCCGCCCATTTCCCCTCTTCTGAATCGGCCCAAATCTTCCCCTCGTGGAGCTGGATGATCTTCCACGAGGAATACAAACCGATGCCGGTACCTTTGCGCAGGAGGAGCTCGTTCTTCTGGATGCGTGAAAATTTTCTAAAAAGCAATTTTTTGTCATCTGCAGAAAAACCTGGACCCTCGTTCCATATTGAACAACGCATCCTGTCATCGTTAATTGCTGCCGTTATACGGATTTTACCGTTTTTATTCCCGTATTTGACCGCGTTGCTTAATAAATTATTCACAACGATTTTAAGAAGGGAAGGGTCGGCCATGATCGGCGGCATATCATCGGGTATTTCCATTGAAAGGGTCATGGCGTTCGCCGCAGCCTGAGGATTGATAATCTCGATTGATTCCTGAACGATATCGTTTTTAAAATTAATTTCTTTTTTCTTCAGGTTCACCTGCGCATTTTCAAATTGCGAGAGGGTCAGGTACTGGTTGGTGATATCCTTGCAGTATTCCGCCTTTTTTATCATGCGGTCGATGTAGCCTTTTATTTTTTCATCAACGGTTCCGAAATACCCGCCCGTAAGGGTGTTGCCGATAGAAATGATCGAGTCAAGCGGGCTTTTGAATTCATGGCTGACGAAACCGAGCATGTCCATGTATGCATTGATCGTGCCCGAGAGCTGATCAATGCGGTATGCCTTTTCCACTGCCTGGCTCAGCCGTTCGGATATCGCGAGGTGGAGCTTGAGCTCCCTTTCGGAATAGGCCGATTTTTTTTTGCTGCTGAAAAACAGGAGGCCGACAGGGCGGTCATCGACGCGGAGTGGGCAGGTCATGCTCGATAGGATACCTTCTTTTAAAAGCAGGGTGGTTGATTCGCTCCCCTGGTGCTCTGACCCATAGGAGCTCATGTCGTTGATGATACGCGGAGTGTCGGTATTGAATATCTGCTGTAATGAACTCCCGCTCAATTCGGCTGAATATCCCTTGGAAAGGTATAGCGGCTCATAATTTGATATGACATACGTAAGGACCATCCGCGTCCCCCCTTCCTCGATAAAAGAAACGCCGATCCTGTCGCAGGGGATTAGGGCCTGAATGTTTGAAAAAAGGAAGCTTAATATTTCATGTAAGGAATTGCCGGCAGAGATCTTCTGATTTACAAATTCGAGTATTGAATTCTCGTCGGAAGAAATCCCGTGGGGAGTACGGTTTATCTCTTGTATATTATAATAAACCAGCGATTTACTGGACATTTCCATCCTCGAGTGAGCTCATATATTCGTTCCAGGTGTCCTCGATTTCCTTTGCTGTTTGCTCGTCGAGTTTCTCGATTACGAACCCAGCATGCACAAGCACTTTATCGTGTATTTTCAGGTCTGGGGCCAGTGCTATATTGACATTGGTACGTACCCCTTTCGCAAGGGCAGTGGCATAGTTGCCATCGATCTCTATGATTTCCATCGGTATTGCAAGGCACATGTTGGTTCTCCGTATTGCTTTATTAGGGATATGGAGACGCACAATGTTGCGTCTTTACGATAATATATGTACGTCATCTGTCCTCAACAGATCCTCGGCAACTGTTCGTCAATTAATAACGGCAATATCCGCGTCCCGCCGATATAGGTGCGCATATACGCCTTGCCGGGGAATTCGTCGGTGATCTCGCCAATGATACACGCCTGCTTGCCTTCGCGAATCTCATGCATGGCTGCGACAATACCGTCGGCATGGTCCGGTTGTGCGATAATGACGATTTTTCCTTCATTGGCGGCATAGAGGGGGTCAATGCCGAGTATCTCGCAGAAGCCGGTGACCTCGTTTTTGACGGGAAGGAGTTCTTCTTCGAGGCAGGCGCTGAATTCTGATCGTGTTGTAATTTCATTGAGTACAGAAGCGACACCCCCCCGCGTGGCATCGCGCATGAATTTTATGCTATCGGGATATTTTTTTAGAATGTGCGCGATGAGGTGGTTCATCGGCGCACAATCCGATTCGAGGCGATCAGAGAACGAAAGGTTGTTGCGCTCGGCCATGATGGCGATGCCGTGGTCACCTATCGTACCGTTTATTATTATTTTATCCCCTTTTTGTATGGGTCTTCTTTGCAGTCTGGTTTTGAAGAAACCAATGCCGGAGGTATTTATGAATATCTGGTCCGCTTTTCCCTTCTGGATGACCTTTGTATCGCCGGTAACGATCGATACCCCTGCGTAATCAGCGGCTTCCTTCATTGCTATGAGAATTTCTTTCAGTGTGTTGATATCAAAACCTTCTTCAAGAATAAGTGCGCATGAAATGTATTTCGGTACAGCCCCCATGACAGCGAGATCGTTAACGGTGCCGTTGATCGCGAGGGAACCGATGTTTCCGCCGGGGAACAAGATCGGCGTAATCGTGAATGAATCGGTTGTGAACGCGAGTTCTTTCCCTTCAACGGGGAGGACCGCCGAATCGTCGAGTTGAATTGACTGCGGACCGAGGATCTCCCGTATGGTCACATTGATCAGTTCGTTCATGAGTTTTCCGCCGCTTCCGTGTGCGGGCGAGATTGTCTCTCTCACTTTTTCCTCCCGTATTTGTAATATGCCGCGCATGGTCCCTCTGTCGATACCATGCATGGGCCTACCGGTTTTTCAGGAACGCAGGCTGTACCGAACAGCGGGCAGTCGAATGGGGAGATGAGTCCGCGAAGCAGTTCACCGCATCGACACCCTTTTGTCTCTTTCGGTTCGGGGGGGGTGACGGGGAATTTTTTTGCCGCGTCAAACGCAGAATATTTTTCAGCGATTTCCAGACCGCTACCCGGTATTACGCCTATACCGCGCCAGTGCGCATCCGAGGTCCTGTACACATCCTTCATAATCTCCTGGGCTTTTATGTTTCCTTCTTCTTTGACAGCCCGCCCGTAGACGTTTACCAGATCGGCCTGTTTTTTAAGTATCATGGTGATGAGGATGAACGTCGCCTGCATCAGGTCGTGCGCTTCAAAGCCGGCAATGACTGTCGGCATCTTATAGTCGTCTGCAATATATCGCCATGCCCCGGCGCCTACAATCGCGCTGACATGACCCGGCAGGATGAACCCGTCGATTCGGGCCTCACCGATATCAAGGAGCGCCTTAACAGCGGGCGGGGTGAGTTTGTTCCCGGCCAGAAGTGAAAAATTGGT
>JBFZEZ010000333.1:0-5793 GCA_041306585.1 Spirochaetota bacterium
ATATAGAACAAGCTCCTCGCTCTCAATGGGATGGATGACCTGAGAAAAGGCCTTAAACGCCTGGATATCATTCTCATAAAAGATAAGACTCTTTTTCATCAAGTCAGTGCAGCGGACTGATGCAAGGATGCGCATCCTTTGTTTCACGGGTTTACCGACCGTGCCGTATTCAAGGTTCTGGACCGTGAAATCGGTGATCACTCCTTCAAGTTTTAAATCGGCAATCTTTTCATCAGAAACAACCGCAAGCCGCCCATCCATGCCGATACGTTCATTGATGCGATTAAAAAGTTTTTCAGCAATTTCGGCCCGTCGGGTTTTATTTTCGAAAAGGGGGATAAAAATTTTATTTGCCTCGCGTGGTACAACAGACTCACCGTTGATTTTATTGAGGATTCTGGAAAGACTTACATTGTCACCTTTATCTCCAGTGGCACAATTTGAACAAATAAATATTATTGTTATAAATAAGATGACTGAAACAAATAAAAAAATACCCCCGGAAAATTTTTTAATCAACTTTTTAAACATATGGTCGATAATATAAATAGATTTCATTTACACTCCATCGGTCTTCCTTAGAATCCGGACTGGGCAGTCTAAATTGAAGGATAGACCTTTTGCAACAACGGGATAGAATTCTATCCCGTTTTCTTATTAATAATTTAGAATTCCAGGGTTTTAACACACCGCGGATATGGGATAACGTCCCGGATATTCTGCATACCCGTGACGAACTGAATGAGGCGTTCAAAGCCAAGGCCGAATCCCGCATGAGGAACTGTACCGAATCTTCGGAGATCGAGATACCACCAGTATTCCTTTTCAGGGAGCCCCATTTCGTTTATCCGGGCCTTGAGTTTATTGAAGTCAGCCTCCCGCTCGCTCCCGCCGATTATTTCACCAAGACGCGGCACAAGCACATCCATGGCTCG
Organism: Spirochaetota bacterium; assembly: GCA_041306585.1. Lineage (GTDB taxonomy): Bacteria > Spirochaetota > UBA4802 > UBA4802 > UBA5550 > JBFZEZ01. Next base: position 936 of record JBFZEZ010000333.1, read on the forward strand.
AACTGTTTTATTGTCATCATTAAGCTTCATATAAAACGCCTTAATATCCTTCGGGTAGGCGGTCACGATTATCGGGCATCCGTATATCTTCTCTGTGAGAAATTTTTCATGCTCGCTCTGCATATCAATCCCCCACTTAACAGGGAACTCGAAATTTTCCCCCGATTTTTCAAGCTGGGAAATCGCTTCAGTATAGGTTATCCGTTTAAATTCGCTTTTCACAATGTGTTCGAGGTTTTCAATCACCCCTTTCTGTATGCGCGAATCGAAAAAGTCCATGTCGTCCGGACAATTTTTAAGAATATACGCAAAAATATATTTTGTGAATTCCTCAGCCATGTCCATGTCGCCGTTGATATCGCAGAAGGCCATCTCAGGTTCGACCATCCAGAATTCGGCGAGGTGACGCGTGGTGTTCGAATTTTCAGCGCGGAATGTTGGGCCAAACGTATAGATATTTTTCAGCGCCATGGCGTATGTTTCACCTTCAAGCTGACCGCTCACGGTAAGGGAGGCCTTTTTCCCGAAGAAGTCCTGTGAGTAGTCGATCCCCCCTTCAACGCGTGGCGGGTTTTCAAGAGGGAGGGTCGTTACCTGGAACATCGCTCCCGCCCCTTCGCAATCACTCCCGGTAATAATCGGGGTGTGGACATGGATAAACCCGTGCTCCTGAAAAAAACTATGTATCGCGAAACTCATGGAGCTGCGGACACGCGCGACTGCCCCGAATGAATTTGTACGGGACCTGAGGTGCGCGATCTCCCGCAGAAATTCGAACGAATGCCGTTTTTTCTGAAGGGGATAATCATCAACCGAAGCATCGCCGAACACAGTGATCTGTTCAGCTTTTAATTCAACAGCCTGTCCGGATGCGGGCGACTTGATCAGCTTCCCCCTTGCCGCGATGCTCGTGCCGTTATTCAATCTCCTGTCAATATCCGCAAACCCGGGCATGCCGGATTCTACAACGATCTGGAGGTTCTTAATTGTTGATCCGTCGTTGAGTTCAAAAAATGAGACCCCTTTGGAATCCCGCCGGGTACGGATCCACCCCTCGGCAACGATTTCCCTGTTATCGCCATCCAATGTTAATATATTTTTTATTGATTGTGTTTTCATTTGATATCCCCCAAAAAAATAAATTTTTTTCCGTAGAGACGCAAAATCTTGCGTCTGTACACCCATATCATCGCCGCCAATAAAAAAAAATTTTATCCGCGCAATCCCCCCCCATCAATACAAATATATCGGATGTGAATCCGGGTTTTTTCCGAAAAAGGTCACATCGTCTATCTTGTGAATTTTCGGCCCGCGCAGGATCGAGTATAATGTTCGTTCAATGCCGATGCCTCCGCCCATGGTGTCTGGAAACATGGGTTTTCCTGCATCATCTTTCATTGATGCGAAATAAAGAAATGGTCCGTATCCGCCGAGCTCGTTGATGTTCTCGATATTGCCGTTTATGATTTTTGGACGGGCAGGGAGCACCTTGTTATCGATGATCCTCTCAACGATCGGCTCAAAAAGCCATTCGCGTATTGCCCCGGACAATATCTCTTTAGCAGGTGATTGCTTCCCGGTTTTCGCGTCAATGCTCTTGGCCAGTATATCGTAATTGTAAATATCTTTGGAACTTACTCCGCCCATATTCACCCTGCTCCCATCAGCATTGAGATAGGGATATACGAGATCATAATTTTCGCGCATGAGCCCGGTTATCCAGAAAAACTGGGCCTGTGTCTCTTCTCCGATCTTTTCTTCGAATATACGCGACCCGTACTTGGCCATACTTTCATCTTTATAGTATGACGGGAACGGGGTCTTCGGGACCTCGAGAATGATGCCGAGGTCCCTGAGATTATCCGCATTATTTTTGTTTACAGCTTCACAGGCGGCAACAAGCATACGCTCAAAGAAATTTTTTACCCTTTCCATGTCCGCATTCAATATCTCGACTACTTCCTTTTTCTTATTAAAATACTGCTCGAGTGTGACGCCTTTGTTTCTGCGGAGCTCAATGTCAATTTGAGAAAAATCGGCGAGGTAGCGCCCCCTCTGGATGCGCATGGGGCTCTCCATTTCGAGACGGATATTTGGGGAATCGACAAAAATCCCTTTTATGCGTTCGTTTGAGCACGCGAGAAATTTACTGTAAATCATACTGTGCGTGGTTAAATATGTATGTCCCTTGTAATGGATCGACGGGGTATGCTCAATATCATGAGCAAGGGGGTCTGTGATTATGGACAGCATAACTTTTTCCAGGTTCAGCAATCCCTCGCTGATCATGAACTGGGTGCACGCATTCACGAATTGCGTCCGAATAGCGCTCACATTATACAGGTCGTCGGATATCCACTTTTTAATATAATGTTCTTTTAAATAATCCTCAAGGGTCGATCCGCTTTCGTTGAGAGCTGATTGGAACCTGTATAAAGATTCACCGATTATTTTTATGTTATCTTCCATGTGACTATATCCTTTTATATTCTATAAATATTCCCATGTAAGGCCCCGTTCCGGGGATCCCCTGGCATGTTTCATGGGTTGGCTGATTGATGCCGGTTTCAAATAATTGTAAAACTCGATGTATATGTCAAATGATTAATTACAACGCCCACCATGGCGCTGCTGAAACCAGAAATACATCGGGGGGATTTCACACATATGGGTCATACGCTTGTATAGTTCACTTATGATAAAGGTTTCAAAGATATTGCCATAAAGGGGGTAGCCAGTAAGTTCCCCCGGTGTACGCATGGAAAGAGAAGAATTGAATTCACCCAACACACATTCCATCACCCTGGGCCAAATTGGCAGAACGGCGCCTCCGCATCATTATGAGATCGATCATTTTCAATACACCGAAAACAACTGTCAGTGAAAAAATTATTGTTGCCCCGGAAGGAATCCGAAGAAAATACGATAATATAAGGCCGGCGCAGCACCCGAAAAACGCAAAAAAAACCGACATGAGCATGATCCTTTTGAAATCATTCGAGTACAAGCTTGCTGTTGCCTGTGGAATGGTCAAAAGCGAGATCACCAGAATAATCCCCACGACCCTGATTGAAATAACGATTGTAAGTGAAATAAGCCCAAGCAGAATAAAACTGATGATCTTCACCGGGAGCCCGCGGGTTGTTGCATATTCTTCATCAAATGCCAGGTATAAAATTTCACGGTACAGGAGAATGAATACAAAAATAGTGCCGATCGCCACGCATCCCATCGCAATGAGATTATAATATGAAACTGTGAGAATACCGCCGAACAGGTACCCGGTAAGATTCGGCGCATATCCCGGAGTCATGTAAACAAAGATGATCCCCACTGCCATGCCGAAGGACCAGAGAATCCCGATCAGGGTATCGATCCTCATGCGGGCGCGCCTGGTGAGGATTTCAATTGCAGCAGCGCAAAGGGCCGAGAAGCATGCGGCACACACAAGGGGGCTTACCCCGAGAAAATATCCGAGCCCGATACCGCCGAAAGCGGCATGTGAGATCCCGCCTGCTATGAAAACGATCCTGCGCGAAACGATATAGGTGCCGAGGATACCGCATGTGATGCTTACCAGCAATGCCGCTCCAAGGGCCCTCAGGAAAAATGGATAGGTCAATAATTCCATGATGCTGCTACCGTCCATGTTTTTTTAATACCGTATGCGGGACATCGCCATGCCCGACAAGGCGGAAGCTGCACTGCATGCTTTCCATTATATGTTCAGCCCCTTCATCAGCGCTGTGATAATGAAGGGTGCCGTTGACACAGGCAATATTTTTCACCGATTCAAGGACTGAACCGAGATCATGGGACACAAGAACGATCGCGATTTCTTTATTCAGATCCTGCAGTATCTGGTTCAAATCGACTGAAAAACTGCTGTCTACAAATGTGTCCGGCTCATCGAGAACAAGGAGTCTCGGAGACGAAACCAGGGCCCTGCACAGGAATACCCTCTGCATCTGACCCCCCGAAAGATCACCGATTGTCTTGTCGCGCAGATGGCTTACCCCGAACCTGGCGAGTATATCATAGACCCTGTCCTCATCATCCGATGAAAACCGTTTAAATATCCCCCCCGATGACATGAGCCCCGAAAACACCACATCCCTGACGCGTATCGGAAACTGCAGGTCAACAACACGGAATTGGGGGAGATACCCGATCTCCCTTTTCCCGCGGCTGAAGATATCATTTGAATATTCAATTGTGCCGGCAAGGGGCCGGATAAGCCCGAGCAGGACCCGCATGAGGGTCGTTTTCCCGCCGCCGTTAGGCCCGATGATGCCGATGAAATCCCTATCGTGAATTGTGAAGTTGATGTCCCTCAGGATTATTTTATCGACGTATCCGGCCGCGACTGATTCCATTTTTACAAGTTCCACAGTCATACTACTCCCCTTCCCTCCGGCCCTGGGCTGGAACCAGTGCATTACGAATGGCGAGTCCTGTTTTTTTTATATTATCCACCCAGTCATACTCAAGTGGATCTAACCGTTCAACGTTCCCGCCGATGTCCCCGGCAATGGCCTCAGCCATTGACACGGGGAACTGCTTCTGAATGAAAATCGTGCGAATCCCGCTCTCGCGTGCAAGATCAATTATCTTCCTGACATCATATGGGCTCGGTTCCTTTCCCTCGATTTCCACCGAAAACTGCTCAAGGCCGTAATCCCGCGCAAAATAGGCCCACCCCGGATGAAAGACTATTATTTTTTTTTGTTTCGCATAACTCAAAATATTTTTAATATAGGTATCAATTTTATCAATATCAGTGATGAAAGCATCGTTGTTGGATGCAAACAAAGCCGCATTCCCGGGATCGATCTTTGAAAGGGCTGAAAGAATATGC
>JBFZEZ010000334.1:0-3192 GCA_041306585.1 Spirochaetota bacterium
ACAATACAATTAGAGTCCGGTGACCGTGTTATTTTCTATACCGACGGTATCATCGAATGTTCAAAATCCGATAATGAGCTTTATGGCGATGTCCGGTTTAGGAAGATCATCAGGGATTACGCCGGTAATACTGCCGAGGAATTTTCCAATGAACTCATGAAAGAACTGGAGGCATTCAAGGGCGGGAAGACATTCGATGATGATATCACAATGCTCGTTCTGGATGTGCAGTGATTGGAGCACTATTAACAGCTTTCAGCTGCCCGGGAGTTGATGTTTGTACCTGTATTGAAATAATTCCCCAATCCATGCAAAAAATGCTTGAAATGTTCCGGTTTTCTATTATTCTTAAAAATGACTGCTCTCAATACCGAATGGATGTGGATTAACCATTATGGATTTAAAAAAACTCAGAGATAATGACATTGAAGTCGCGGACCCGGTTGTTGCGCAAAAAAAAGAGGAAGACGAGCTTATTCTTGAAGGGGAAATTACCCAGCTTGTCACCTTTCTTCTCGATGAGGTTGAATTCGGTATAGATATTCTCTCCGTTCATGAGATCCTTCGTTTTCCTGAAATCACACGGCTCCCCAATACCCCTGAATTCATATGCGGTGTCATCAATCTGAGGGGAAATGTAATCCCGGTCGTTGACATTCGGCTGAGGTTTGGATTGCCAATGGTTGAGATAACCGAACTAAGCAGGATAATCGTAATCGAAATTGATGATAAGCTGGTTGGTTTCCTGGTCGATAATGTTTACCAGGTTGTCAGGATCCCCAAAGACCATATCGATTCTGCATCCGAACTGATAGAAGGGGTTTCTCAACTTTTCATCAAGGGGATTGGCAGGTTTCATAAAAGACTTATTGTTATCATGAATATCAGTCCGATTATATATCTGGAAGACTCGGAGGTTGAATAAGTCCGGGGTGATGACTGTTTTCGGTATTAATTTTTAGCGAATCTGGAGTAAAAACGCATGGCCTTTTCACTGGGTGAATATCAGGATATTTTCCTTGAAGAAGCTGATGAACAATTACAGGAACTCAATCAAAATCTTCTTGAACTCGAAAAAAAACCTGAAGACCTTGAAATTATCAACAACATCTTCCGCGCAGCCCATTCATTGAAGAGCTCAGCCGCGTTTGTAGGCTTGAATGAATTGAGCGACCTGGCCCACAAAATGGAAAATCTTCTACAGGGACTTCGTGACCGGACCCTCACTGTGACACCCGATATTGTCGATATCATTTTCAAATGCTTCGACGAGATCAGTCACGTCATCGAGGCCGTGGCTTCAGGAAACGAACCGCGGAGGGACTTAAGCAGGATCATCCGTGAAATCCAGGCAGTCAGCGAGAGCGCCAAGTCTTCAGGACAGAGAAGCGCAGCCGGGGAAAAGGGCCCCGGAAAATCGGAAGCAGGAGTACCTAAGACCACGTTCGACAATGATGAGCGGAAAAAAATAAAACAGGCGATAGATGAAGGTGATTTCTGTTTCGAAATTACCGTACACATAGAGAAGACAGCACAGATGAAATGGGTCAAGGCCCAGCTGGTAGTGAATAACCTGGGGCGGCTCGGACGGCTTGTGAAGACCATCCCCTCCGCCGCTGATTTGAATGATGACGCCATGAACAATATCTTTAAGGTCATCCTGCTTACGTCACGGCTCCGGTCAGACATCAGGAACGCCTGCAATATTGACCTTATAACGCGAGTTGATGTAAAAACAGTCGAGACCACCACGAAAGACGGGAAAGTGTACCTTAAATTAAGCGAGTCGACCACGTTTATAGCGGGGGAGATGAAAAAAGAGATCCCCCTCGACGCAATTGTCAAGGAGAAGACCTCCGCAGGGGTCAAGGTGTTGCAATCGGCCGGGAAGGCCCCCCAGGAAGTCGACGCCGATGAGGATGATATCGAGGATGACGACCGGGAAGTCATCACGCGCGGGCGGGATTTGGGCGATCAGGACCGGAAAAAGGTGGCCTCGCTAAAAACAGTGAAGGTTTCCGTAGACAAGCTCGACCAGCTGCTGAACAACGTTGCCGAGCTCGTTATCGCCAATTCCGGCTATTACAAGCTGTATGAAGAGCTGCGTAAGTCGAGTAGTAATAAAGCAATAACTAATGAATTCAAGAACCGAATGGAACAGATGGCCCGTATCGCGAAGGACCTGCAGTCCGGTATCATGAAAACCCGGATGGTGCAGATAGGCCAGGTATTCAACCGGTTCAAGCGGCTCGTACGAGACCTGAATCGGGAATTCAACAAGGAAATACAACTCCAGATAAAAGGCGAAGAGACCGAGCTCGATAAGAAGGTGATCGACGCGATAGGTGAACCGCTCCTGCATTTGATCAGGAACGCGGTCGATCACGGGGTCGAGACGATGGAAGAGCGGAAACGGATCGGGAAGCCGCCGATTGCCCGCATAACATTGAATGCCTATCAGGGCGGGAACCAGATATTCGTCGAGGTGAGCGACGACGGGCACGGCCTCAATGTTGACAGCATCAAACGGAAGGCAGTTGAGTCCGGACTGGCAACACCCGAGATGCTCGCTTCAATGGATAGTAGCGATATTTATAATTTTATTTTTACGCCGGGCTTTTCCACGGCCAAGGTCATTACCGACATCTCCGGACGGGGCGTCGGGATGAATGTCGTGAAAGAGATCGTCACTGAACTGAACGGAAACGTACAGATTGAGACCGAGCCGGGGATGGGGACACGTTTTCTCATGGCCTTCCCGCTCACACTCGCCATTATCCCGGCGATCATGGTGAAGATCAGGCTCGAGATGTTCGCTATTCCCCTTTCCGATGTTATTGAAACAATCAAGATTTCTTCCAATGATTTAACAACGATAGAAAGGCACGAGGTCATCAATTTGCGGGGCGAGATACTTTCCCTTCTTCGCTTGAGTGAATTCATAGGGATTGAGAGCGGGCTGACCCCCGCACAAAAGATACCGGTAGTCGTTGTGGGTTTCGGCAACAGGAAAATCGGGCTTATCGTCGATATACTCGAAGGGAAGCAGGAGATCGTTATCAAGTCCCTCGAACAGAATTACAAGACAGTGGATGGACTTGCCGGGGCATCGATTCTCGGGGATGGGAGTATCTGTCTGATTCTCGACATATCTTCGATGATCAACAAGGTCATCTCTGAGCAGGAAAAACT
>JBFZEZ010000335.1:0-2859 GCA_041306585.1 Spirochaetota bacterium
GTGTTACCTCGTTAATTGTTTATAATGAGTTATAATATAAAGGAAGATACTCCCCTTTACTATCATCCGTCAAGATTATTTTCAGCTTCTTTTTCCCTTTTCTTTTTTCTGAGAAAAATAAATTTTGATATGACGATGGATATTTCATAAAGCAGCATCAGCGGAATGGCAACCATGGTTTGCGATAGGGGATCGACCTGAGGGGTAATTATTGCCGCAATGACGAATATAGCGATTATTGCAATTTTTCGTTTGCGGATTAGGAATTGGGGAGTTACAATCCCCAGCCTTGTAAGGATCAAGATAATGATCGGAAGTTCAAAAAGGAGGCCCATTCCAAGTCCGAGGATCAGGATAAATGTGAAATAATCGTTTGCGCCGATGAGGCTGTTCATGTCTTTTGACACAAAACTGAGAAGTACCGGGATTGCATATGGAACGATGAGGAAAAAGACAAAGGCCAGGCCTGCATAAAAGAGAATGATTGTTGAGGTTATTGCGATTCTCGAAAATTTGCGGTCCGTAATTGAGAGGGCAGGGAGTATGAATCGCCACAACTGAACGACCGGAACCGGGAGCCCGATGAGCAGGGCGGCAAAAAAAGAGACCTTCATGCGGATCATGAATCCCCCGGTCAGGTTGAAGATGTTGAGCTTCTGTCCTGTTTGAAGAAAAGGCCGGTTTATGATTTCAAGAAGAAAATCAGAGAAAAAGAAACAGCCGATTGTGAGCACGATCAGGGTGACAAGGGTCACAAGGAGGCGGGAACGGAATTCATCGAGGTGGTCGACCAATGTCATCGGCAGGTCACCGCGGTGAAGGGCTGCAGGATCCACTTCTTCTTCAGGTTCTATTTTGTCTTTTGTCGCCGGGAGTGTTCCATTCTCATGCTTCCCGTCCTCATTCAGAAGGTCGATAAGATTTGCCGGCTTTTGTTTTATCGTTTCAGCAGGATACGGGGAGGTTTTTTCTTCATAAGGTGATTGAGTTTTTTTCTTAAGTGCATTAGCTGCGGGAGAACCTTTGAGTCTGCCGGTTTTTTTTGGAACGCTTTTTCTTGCAGGTTTTTTTGTGGCTGTGTTACCTGTCTTTCGCGCGCTTTTCCCGCCGGTTTTTTTCTTTTTTTCTGACACGTTGGTTCTCCTCGTCGTACGGTTTTAACCTATCATTTTGTTTTGAGAAGGTGAACTGTCAAGCATTTTAGGGTTGAATTATTTTGAATATATATGGGAACAGCTCATGTGGGGGTTATCGAATGCATCTGCTCGCTATTAATTTCAACCCACTCCGGGGGCCGGGACGAATTAACATGTCTGGAACCCACGAAAAATGGGTACATATAGTAAATTACAAACTTTAATATATTAATCTGTTGACAAAATTTTGTACAGAGTGATGTATTTATTTATAAATATTCTCTGTAGTTGCAATTTTCAGATTTCGGGCGAATCTTTTGTCTTCTAATTGCCCAGCTTTTTTTATCAATTAATTATTATTAATAATGAGAATAAATACACTTATAGTATTGGGAGGTGCCGATGTCAAAGTTTAAAGAAACTTCAATGGCTGCGATTTTCCAAAACAGCGTTGAAAAATTTGGTGACCGTGCATGTACGTCTTACAAGAAAGACGGTGTATGGAAAGATAATTCATGGAAACAAATGAATGTAATGGTCCATGAAGTTGCTGATTATTTATTGTCAATCGGAATAAGAAAGGATGACAAGGTGGCGATATTTTCAGCCAACAGGTACGAATGGTTCGTTGCTGATATGGCGATTCTTTCGATCGGTGCGGTCAATGTTCCGATATACGCCACGAATTCATCAGAGGAAGCACTGTATATCCTCGATAATTCAGAATCTAAAGTCTGCTTCTGCGGGAGCGATAGCCATCTTGAACGCGTTCTGGCTGTTAAGAAAAAGCTTCCAAAAGTAAAACATCTGATCAATTTTGATGAGTCATCGGTAAAAAGAAAAGACGTTCTTACCTTTGAACAGGTTTTTGAAATTGGCAGGGGATATAAAAACAAGAAGATGTTTGAGAAGCGTCTTGCTGAAATTAAACCAGGGGACGTCGCAACTATTATCTATACCTCGGGTACAACCGGCAATCCCAAGGGGGTTATGCTGACCCATAATAATTTCGTGTCGAATGTTCTGAATGTTATTGATTCTATCCCCGGTATTTTATCGGAGAATGATCATTTCCTATCATTCCTCCCCCTCTCTCACAGTCTTGAACGTACAGCCGGTTATTATGTCCCTGTCAAAGTCGGGAGCCGAATCGTTTATGCTGAAGACATCACTAAATTGATGGAAAATTTCCAGGAAGTCCGTCCCACGCTTATCATCAGCGTACCGAGGATTTACGAAAAAGTTCATGCAGGCATCCTTGCAAAGGTTGCCGATGCTCCTGGTTTAAAGAAAGCGATTTTTAATTTTGCCATGAGAGCCGCAGCCCAGAACCTCCCGTATGTATGCAAGGCGCAAACGCCGACCGGGCTGGTGGGGAAAAAGATCGCACTCGCAGACAAACTTGTATTTGGTAAAATGAAGGCCACTCTTGGAATGGATAAATTGCGCTATGCAATATCCGGCGGGGGACCCCTTTCAGTTTCCGATGCGGAATTTTTCATTGGAATGGGAATTCAAATTCTTGAAGGATTCGGCCTTACTGAAACAACGCCGATTACCAATTTCAACAGGCCCGGTAACCTCAAACCGGGTACAGTCGGACAGCCAATTCCGCAGACCACTGTTAAGATTGCTAATGACGGTGAAATCCTTCTTAAAGGCCCGCAGGTCATGAAGGGATATTTCAAAAATCCAAAAGCCACCAAGGAAGTATTTACAAAAG
>JBFZEZ010000336.1:0-2583 GCA_041306585.1 Spirochaetota bacterium
ATGAGTTCCGTATCTGCAGTGAGCATGATAACAGGCGTTGTTTTAAGTTCTTCGTCCTTTTTGATTATTGCAAGCATTTCAAATCCGTTCATCACAGGCATCATAACGTCGCTGACGATGAGGTCCGGCCGGCGGCTGCGGGCCACGCGGAGACCCTCCTTACCGTTTTCTGCGAGGACCACCCGGTATGTTTTCTGAAGAAGGACCTTTAAAAAATTTCTCATGTCCTTATTATCATCGACAACCAGAATCATTTTTCCGGCACCGCCGGCCGGAAAATCCTCAACATCATTAGCACCTTCAGAATGCATATCATCATTTCTTAATTCAGCCATCTCACGAATCCCCAAGGTCCGATAATCCCTCACAAACTCAGCAAGGCCGGCTTTTTTAACTATCTCAATATGCGGACTATCCTTGAAGTGTTTTTTGCCCTTCGGTAGGGTGATGGTAAAATCTGATCCATGATTGTCGGGACATTCCGAAACATACCTGCTCTCGACAGTAATAGCGCCGCCATGCATTTCTACAAGTTCTTTTGCAAGTGCGAGACCGATGCCTGTGCCGTCATGCTTCCTGGTTGAAGCGGTATCTGCCTGATTGAATCGCTCAAAAATGGAGCCCATGCTCTTCTCCGGAATTCCCTCGCCGGTATCAGCCACGATAATCCGGCACTGTTCATCATCCTCTGAAACAGTAATAGTAATTACCCCGCCGGCATCAGTAAATTTAAAAGCATTCGAAAGAAGATTCATCATTACTTTATCCAGTCTTTCAGGATCAAAGTAGAGCATGATCGAATCAGCGGGGGAGAAAAAACGCATTTCGATCTTTCGTGTCTCCCCAACCCCTTTCATACTTTCAAAATAACCCCGCGCAAAGTAGACAATATCGGCCTGCAGAACCTTCATGGTCATCTTTCCCGCCTCAATCTTTGAGAAATCGAGCAGATTGTTGATCAGTTTCAGCAGGCGAAGGGTATTTCTGTGCAGGTTTTCAAAAAATTGTCCGCCAATTTCCCCTGGGTAATTCCCCTGCAGCACGGACTCTATAGGCCCCAGCATGAGGGTGAGCGGCGTGCGTATTTCATGTGAAATATTGGAGAAAAAACGGGTTTTTGCCTCCTCGAGATCGCGGCGGGCATCCTCGGCTTTTTTAATAGTGGTAATATCATGGATAATGACTTCGACTTCAACAATACGTCCGGTCTCATCTTTGATGGCTATCAAGCTTTCTTCGATCCAAAGGGTCTCCCCTGATTTCGTCAGAACAGGGATCACGCGACGGGATTCATCAATTTTTTGCTTGATTTTTGCAATGCAAGAGGCTGCTTCACTTTCGCGATTTTCGGGGAGGATGAGATCAAGATAATTCAAACGGCTGATTTCATCTTCGTTATAGCCGAACTTTTTTTGGAAGGCACGATTTGAAAAAATGATATTCCCGATTCTATCGGCTTTAAAGATGATCTCATTTGCGTTTTCAATTAAGTGGCGGTATTTCTCTTCAGACCTTTTCAGCGCCTTTCCCGCCTTTTCCCGCTCAGATATGTCCCTTACCACACCAAAAAATTCGATCACCCCCTCTTTGTTCTTTACCATACGTACAGTCTGACTTGCCCACAAGACTGTACCATCCTTGATGATAAAAGGATATTCATGTTCTGTAAATTCAATACCTTGTGTTACCTGTTGGCTATACATTTCAATTTCACGTTTGCGGTAATCCTTACCGACGAAATGGAGAAAATGTTTGCCGATCATTTCTTCCTCAGTATAACCGGCAAGCCGGATAATTGAAGAACTCATAAATTTAATATGTCCGTCAAGTGTACAGATGAAAATTGCGTCATTAATGTTCTCCATCACCAGACGGTAGTGTTCTTCGCTTTCGCGCAAGGCTTCTTCAATGAGTTTTGTCTCCTGAAGATGTGTCAGCAATTTTTTTTGCACCTCGAACGCTTCATTGTTGGCCTTAATGGTCGCACGTTCGGCTTTGAGCTGTTCTTTCCCCATGACATTGATTTTATCCGCGAGACCAAGGGAGAGCAGCACCACCACAAATGACGAGCCGATATTTAAGCTCCATTGGGTTAATACATTCATGGGTATAACACCGAAGGTTTTAAGCACAAACAAAAGTATGCCGCCAATAAGACAGGTGAAGGCAATGACATGAAACATCGCCGATCGTGACTTTTTCATCGCCATGATTATTGCACAAGAATAAAAAAATACGGCATGAAAGGCCGATGCTACAGTGGACAGCTTAATCATCAGGGAATAAGGGACATAAGGGATACACAGACTGAGTAGAGACAAAACAATGTACGGAACAATAAATAGACCCACAGAAAGACGATGTATCACGGGAAAATTCTTTTTTGTCCCCACATTGATAACTAAAAAAATGGCATAGGATAGCATCGAGAGATCTATGAATAACGGCACTGTTTTGCTGCCCCACTGGACCGAATCGGGCCACAGAAACTGAAAGGCATATCCATAAAGGCTCATTTGAAACAGTATCCACGAAGCGATAAAGAGCACATAATAAATATAGCTCTTGTCCCGGCTAAACAGG
>JBFZEZ010000337.1:0-5307 GCA_041306585.1 Spirochaetota bacterium
CCAAAAGACTCCACCCCCTCATCATTTATTATCTCTTGCTCTTCTTCTTTTTAACTGTTTTTACAGATGCAGAAACAGCGGCCCGAGACTGTGCACCTGCTGCCTTGCCTTCAACAAGAAGATGCTTTGCAAGACGTTTTCCAAGACATACAAGGGTAAGCGCAGGAGGAAGGCCCCATGGCTCAGGAATTACAGAGCAATCGCACACATACAGATTGTCAAAATTTTTAACTTTCAGATCAGCATCGAGGAACTCACCGATCTTAACAGTCCCGCCCGGATGCGCGGCGAGGTACCATGTCTTGAAAATCCCTTTTGCCCCGGCCTTCTCCAGAATATCACGGGCTATTGAGTAACCTTTCATTAATTTCGCCTTGTCCTGCTCCGTGAGTGCCTTGCGCACACCCCCGCTATCGGTAAGGTGCCCGGCAAGGTCGTCCCTCACCTTTATCATGATGCGGAGTGTTTTTCTTGATTCAAAGAGTCTCCAGAAGCGGAACACCTGCGCAGTAAACACCTTTTCAAGGATTGATGGGAGAGCCATATCGGTCATCACGATCCCGTCTTCGGGAAAATGACACCCGGCTGTCATGGGGATCTCATCTTTACGCTTGCGTACGTTTTCCACTCTCCCGCTGACAGTTATAAGGGGATCATAAAAAAAGTTTTTACCGACATCCTTAAAACCCATTTTCCGTAAAATTACAGGGGTACCGATACCGCCGGCAGAGAGAATGATTTTCGGGGCATAGGCCTTGCAGACTTCTCCTTTCCATTTGAATTCCACGCCGCATGCTTTTCTTCCATCCATGATCACGGTGCTCACTCTCGCCCCGTTCAACAATACCGCCCCCTTTTTTACCGACTCATCTATATACATGCGCGCGCTCCATTTGACATTGCGGGGATCGCCATAATACCCAAAATGATACCCGGGGCGCCATTTGTCCTGGTACATGAATTTTTCCAGCTTATTCCATTTATATCCAAGGGACTGCGCGCTCTTCATGATCAAGGATGCCATGGGGGTTACCATGTCATCCTTCAGCGTCCCAATGGGGAGCTCCTTGCGGGCTTCCGCCTCTTCCTTTTTTATATCAATCCCATAAGCTGCAAGCATTGCATGAGGGACCGGGAAACAGGTACCGTAATAAAAAAGGGAACTGCCCCCTGTTGTAATCCCCCTCACCATTCCAAGCATGTTTTTAAAAACAATAAGCATGCCCTTACCGGGGATGCACATTTCGGTAATAAACTGCCACAGTGTCCCCCTAACCGGTTTCCCCGGGCCCCATTCGAGAATAAGCACTTTCTTCCCTTTATCGGTAAGGCCCTTTGCCGTAGAAGCCCCTCCAGGGCCTGATCCGACTATTATAGCATCGTAGTTTTGATCGATTGCATTCATTATATACACTCCTGTAATGAGGATAGTGATTAAGTTATATCGAACATCCGTTATAAAAAAACTTTATTTAGGGTTTTTTGTCAATAAATTTTCCCGATTTTTCAATAAATTTAGCCGTCTATGAAGCACAATCATCAGCTTATATAGTTCCCTATACCGATTACCCTGAAAGGCTCATGGTCGGCACTCCTGGCCCCTAAAAATTAAAATACTTTTTTATGTATCCCCAAAAGTAATAAAAAAAATTTCTTGCCAAATAAAGCCTCTGCAGTATATATTTTTCATCAACATGAAACGACAAAGCCCCTTATCCCTTACGCCGATCCAAAAAGTCATTTTCAGCTTTTTAATCCTGATCTTTTCCGGCGCTCTCCTCCTGAAACTCCCCTGGTCGACAACGAACGGCATTTCATTTATGAACGCACTTTTCACATCCACATCGGCTGTGTGCGTTACAGGGCTTACGGTCCTCGATACCGCAAAAGACTTCACGTTTCTGGGGCAGGTCATCATTCTGCTCCTTATTCAGTTCGGCGGGCTCGGGATCATGACCTTTTCAATTGCCATCCTCCTCTTCATGGGGCGTAAGTTTTCTATTAAATGGCGCGTGACCTTCGGGTCACTGTATAACGATATCACCGATCTCCCGATCAAAAGTGTTCTCAAACGTACGATTGTATATTCTTTTGCCATTGAGCTCGCCGGCGCTGCGATTCTGTTCACCCAATTCATCCAGGACTACGGTTTTTTCGATGCGGTATGGCACTCGATATTTCATTCCATTTCGGCGTTCTGCAACGCGGGATTTTCAACATTTTCAAATAACATTGAATCGTATTTCGGGAATACCGTGATCATCCTGACATTGAGTTTCAGCATTATCTTCGGCGGTCTCGGGTTTCTTGTCCTTACAGAGATATTCAACGCAAAGCTCTCCACGCGCGGGTTCTTCAGACAATTTTCACTTCACACGCGCCTGGTACTGATCACCTCCTTGATCTTACTGGCGGTGGGGACCCTTTCATTTCTTTTTCTTGAATGGGATTTCGTAATGAAAGGTTTTACTATAAAAGAAAAATTCCTTACATCCTTTTTCCACTCGACATCAGCACGCACAGCCGGGTTCAATTCGATCAACTGCGGCAGATTGCGTGAGGGCACCCTGACAATGCTTACCGCCCTCATGTTCTGCGGGGGCTCCCCGGGATCGATTGCCGGAGGGGTCAAGACAACAACCGTAGCGGCTATCTTCGGACTGCTGGTTGCAAAATTCAAAGGCGCCCGACAGGTCGTATTCTGGGGAAAGGCCCTGGACCCGGACACCATAGACAAAAGCACAACCCTCGTTATACTCGCAATCATCTTCCTTTACGCATCGACATCAATTCTCATGGCGACGAATTATTTCGACCTCGAGCACTCCTTCACCCAATGCCTGTTCGAAGTGGCATCGGCATTCAACACCGTGGGTCTCTCGACCGGAATAACTATGGAGCTCCCCGAAATGGGAAAACTGCTCCTCTCATTCGTCATGTTTTGCGGTAGACTGGGGCCCCTCGTGCTCATTGCCGGGCTTACAGAAAAAAAAGACGATATTCCGTTCGATTACGCGACGGAACAAATCATGATAGGTTAAGGTATTCAATATGCAAAACTTTGTTGTCATCGGTCTGGGCAATTTCGGCCTGAACGTTGCAATGACCCTTATGGAAAACGACTGCGAGGTCCTCGGGATCGACAAGGACAAGGCCAATGTGCAGAGGGCGATGGAAAACCTGAGCCACGCGATTATTGGCGACGCTTCCGACAGGGCCGTACTGCGCGCACTCGAGGTGAAAGACTTCGACGGGGCCGTGGTCAGCATCGGGCAGGAACTTACAGCGAGCATCCTCATATCACTCTACCTGAAAGAGCTCGGCATCAAAAGAATCGTAGTGCGCGCGATTTCCGAAGATCACGTCAAGGTACTGGAAAAACTCGGCGTATCCGACATTATCTTCCCGGAAAAAGACATGGCCGTGAGACTGGGGAAGCTCCTCTCGATGAAAAACACCTTTGATTATCTTGCACTCGACGATGAATATGTAATCCTTGAAGTGACAACCCCGAAACCATTTATCGGAAAAACCCTTCGCGGCCTCCAGATTATGAGCCGCTATAATTGCCAGATCCTCGGGGTTAAATATCCCGATCCCGGGGCAAATGTTATCGGCAAAGATGAACCCCACAAAACGAGAATGGCGCCTGCTGCTGACGATATTATCCCCGATAATTCTATCCTGATAGTCCTTGGAAAACAGGAAGACATTGAAAAACTTCAGCAGGGAGATTGATGCGAAAACATTATACTTCACCTAAGCCTTTTTATCGTTACGATCGTCACGTCATCATTAGACTCAAATTCTTTCTCCAGGTTGTTTATTATTGAATTTTTGATATCCTCTGCAGACTTGTGACCATTTTCCTTTATCGCCGCCATGAGTCCTTCTACCCCGTACATGTCAATGGCAACCCGACGCTGGCCGTGTACGGTGTTCTTTCGCCATGCCTCTGTCACACCATCGGTGTATAACACCATCACGTCCCCTATCCCGAGGGTGACCGAATCATTTCTAAGGATGCCTTTAATGTCATCCTGGATGCCAATCCACATACCGTTCGTCGTGATGCGTTCAACTTCTCCTGTAACTACACGGTATATCATTATGTCCTGGTGCTGGCCTGAAAAAACAAAAGCGCCATCCCGGTGAGAGGCAAGCGCCATTATGGTCATGAACTTATCCTCGCCGAGCATTTTAATATTTTTTGTGATCGTCCTGTTGATGATTGAGAGCAGTTCTGAAGGGGTAAGTGTCTCATTATTCTGGTCCACCGTAACGTTAATGGCGGTTTGCACCATCATCATGATGAGACCGGCCGGCACACCGTGCCCCGCCACGTCGCCTATGATGATCCAATCGGTCATACCTGCGTTAATGATGTCGTAATAGTCACCGCCCACCTCATCAGCGGGATTCATGATCACGGCGATATCGTAACCGTATATTACGGGCTTCAAGGGGAGCAGGATCGTTTGGATTTTTTTCGCTATTATCATTTCACCCCACAGTACGTCCCTCATGTCGACCAGGGCCTTGTTTGTTTCCTCCAATTCCTCTACAGTAGAGCGTAGTTTGACAGTGCGTTCATTCACCATGCGCCCCAGATCCTGGTTGACCTTGTCTTTTAACTGGTCCATCTCCTGAAGATGTGTCAGCATTTTTTTTTGCGACTCGAGCGCTTCATTGTTGGCCTTAATGGTCGCACGTTCGGCCTTGAGCTGTTCTTTCCCCATGACATTGATTTTATCCGCGAGACCAAGGGAGAGCAGCACCACCACAAATGACGAGCCGATATTTAAGCTCCAGTGGGTAAAAAAGTTTGTGGGAATAAGACCAAAGGTTTTAAGCACAAACAATAGAATGCCAATCACGAGACCGGTGTAGGCAATGACAGTAAAGGTCGCCTGGCGTGATTTTTTTATCGACATGATTATTACGCAAACATACATCAAGGTTGCCAGCAGGCCCGCCAATATCGTCGACAGCTTGATGGCCAGGGAATAGGGAACCAGGGGAATACACAGGCTGAGTAGTGACAAAACAATGGGCGGAATAATAAATACACCCACAATAGGACGATGGATTACGGGAAAATTCTTTTTTGTCCCGATATAGGAAACAGCAAATGAGGAAAAGGTCCCTATCGAGAGACTTATGAATAACGGCACTGTTTTGCTGATCCACTGGACCGAATCGGGCCACAGAAACTGAAAGGCATATCCATAAAGGCTCATTTGAAACAGTATCCACGAAGCGATAAAGAGCACATAATAAATATAGCTCTTGTCCCGGCTAAACAGG
>JBFZEZ010000338.1:0-5046 GCA_041306585.1 Spirochaetota bacterium
TGAAATTTCGCGTAAATTCCCCCCCCGGGAAGTGCGCCGTTTCAAGCGGCTGTCTCTTCTTACCCTGTCACTGGCCGTTGATGCAATAGAAAACTGCGGGGGAACGCAGAAGCCTTCATCAATCTTTATGGGGACTGGATGGGGTTCCCTATCTGAAACAAACAATTTTCTAACAAAACTTTTTGAAACAGATGAACAGTTCCCGAGTCCGACTGATTTTGTCGGATCTGTACATAATGCCCCGGCCGGGCTGGCTGCGATCCGTTTTCAGGCAACTGGTCCGAACATTACCGCAACAGGCGGTGATTATACATTTGAACAGGCCCTCTATACCGCATGCCTCTGCGCCCCAAATGATGACACTCCTGTTTTGCTCATAGGCACAGATGAGTATCATAGCATTCTTTCTGATCTTTTTGACCTGTCGGTACATGGGAATCCGGTAAAATCCGACGGAGGGGGGGCTTTTATTGTACGCCCGGGGGTATCGGAGGGCCTCAGGTTAATACCTCTTTTTTACCAAAATGCGAACAATAATAGTGATATCATTGAGTCTCTGACCGATGCCGTAAATGAAAACTCCATTGAGAACTTCGGTGCGGTATTTGCCAACATACCCGGGAGTGATCGAAGTGCCGGGGAAGAGCAATTGAAAGATTTTTTATCATCCACCCGGTTTGCCGGGCCTGTGGTTGATGTTCGTTCCCTATTTGGTGAATTCGCTTCCGCAACAGCTGCGGCTGCATCAGTTGCAGCGCACTGCGTAAAACTTGGCTCCTTACCGTCGGGTATTGTTTCCAGTTGTAAAAATGGGGAGGTTTCATTTTCGCTTGGGGGAAAAGGCATTCTTCTCCTTGGACTCGGTAGTTTTATAACCGCTGTCGGAATTCTTCCTTAGCAGGTCCGTTACATGAAAATATTACTCATCTCCGCAAATATCCTTTCTGTCCCTTATCCGGTGTATCCCCTCAGTCTCGATTATGTGTCTGGAGCCCTTGATCCGAAGCATGAAGTTGCAATTATTGATGTTAATACAACAGGCCTTGGAAGTGATTTTATTAAAGCTATCACCAATTTTTGTCCTGATATAATCGGGCTTTCCCTTCGAAATGTGGATACCACCGATATACTGGAAGCGGATAATTTTATTGAGCATTATCGTGCAATAATGTCCATCATAAGGGGGACTGTCAATGTCCCGGTTGTTCTCGGGGGGAGCGGATTCACCATTTTTCCTTATGAAATAATGGAAGCGTTAGAGGGGGATTACGGCATCATTGGAGAAGGGGAACGCTTTTCCTTATTCATCGAAGCATTTGAAAATCATGATGATGTAAGTAAAATCCCAGGTGTAATCATCCGTCATGGCGCGGTAAAAATACCCGAACCATGGAATGGGGATTTTAAACGCACGTTTGACGGAACACGGCCGCATATTGCATACTACATAAAGAAAGGGGGAATGCTCAACCTTCAGACAAAAAGGGGGTGCGCCTTCAGATGCATTTATTGCACCTATCCCCATATCGAGGGGACCCATCTACGGCTTATTCCGCCTGACGAAGTCGCCCGGACCGCACTCAAACTTGAGCATGCAGGCGCCCGGTATTTTTTTATTACGGATTCGGCGTTCAATTGTGATTATGGACACAGCATCGCAGTAGCGGAAGCGTTCAAACGGTCGGGCCTTACGATCCCGTGGGGGGCTTTCTTTTCCCCAACCCATCCCCCTGATGGATATTATGAAACAATGATGTCCGCGGGCCTGAAGCATGTGGAATTCGGGACTGAGTCTCTTTCCGATCTAATGCTGCGGTCATATAATAAACCATTTAAAGTTTCTGACGTGTTTGTTTCCCATGAACGCGCCGTCAACGCGGGGCTGCATGTGGCCCATTACCTGATTTTGGGCGGGCCGGGTGAAGACCCAATGACCCTTGAGGAAACCCTTGCCAATGCTATGAAATTATCTAAAACCGTTATCTTTTTTTTCGGCGGGATGAGAATATATCCGCACACTGAATTGTATTCTATCTCAGTGGGGGAAGGACAGATTCAGGAAGGGCAAAACCTTCTTACCCCGGTGTATTATCAGTCAAAATTGATCTCTCACGATGAAATCGCACAAAGGATCAATGCAATCCTTCCGGAGCGGCCCAATTGGATATTCGGATCAGGAGGGAAACAGATTGCGAAGTATATTTACCGCATGCACCGGCGCGGGAGTGTCGGGCCGCTGTGGGAGAATATCATCGCGTGAAAAAAAAGGGTGCCACATTGCTGCCGCTTGCGCCGGCTCATCTTGCCGGGATCGCGTCTTTCCAGACAGCCATTATTTTATTCATTTTCTCCGGCATTTTGATTTCAATAATCCCGCTGGTTTTTTTTCTTCTCATGTGCGCGGTTTCCCCGTTTTTGCCGCGGTTCGGTTTTTTTCTTCCAATTGTTTATCGGGGGGATAAAAAAACAAATGGCATTGCAATCACCTTTGATGATGGCCCTGATCCTGCCGTCACCCCGCTGGTGCTTGACCTTCTGAAAAGGGAGGGGGTTGCAGCAACATTTTTTCTTACCGGAAAAAAAGCTGAAGAGAATCCTTTTCTCGTTGGAGAAATCCTTTCACAGGGACATACAATCGGAAATCATTCATACAGCCATGATCCCTTCTTAATGCTCAGAAATTCAAATGCGCTTTATGATGAAGTGGTCAGGGCTCAGCGTGTTTTTGAGGAATTCGGTGTCACCCCCTTGGCGTTTCGCCCCCCTGTCGGCATTACTAATCCGCGGTTGTGGAGGGTATTGCTCAGGGCGGGGATGTTCTGCTGCACATTCAGCTGCCGGGCTTTTGACAGGGGGAATCGACGCATAAAAAATATCTCAAAAACAATATTAAGAAAGATACAACCCGGCAATATTCTGCTTTTTCATGATGTATGCCCCGCTGACGTATCGTCAATTCACGAGCTGATGCATGAATTTGAGAAAATTTTCGCCGGGATAAAAGAAAAAAATCTGAAAGTTCTTCCCCTCTCTGAAATTATTGCACGACCTGTAATGAGAAAAACAAAAACAGCAAATATATCGGGGCCTGTTTCGTCATTTTATGATATGATTGCAAACGGGTATGATAGTGAACAGGATTATGCCGGATCCTCCCCAGTACGCGTTAAGTAATTGCAACTTTTTTCAGGTCGATTTTTGGATATGATTTCCCGAAGCGACCGCGTTCTTGAGATTGGAGGAGGAACCGGCAGATTCACAATACCCATAGCGGCTGCCTGTAGGGAAATTGTTGTCCTGGATGTATCTGAAAATATGATTTCGCATTTAATCGCGAAATCATCTGCAGGCGGAATAGGGAATATCGTCCCGATGGTGCATGACTTCATGGAGGCTGATATTGATCCTGGTTTTGATGTTGTATGCGCTTTTTCTTCGTTTGAATATATGCCGGATATTGAAAGCGTGCTGAAAAAAATTCATTCCCTGCTGCTTCCCGGGGGAAAACTATATTTTACAACATCACACAGGTCTTTATTCCGTTTTTTCGTCCAGGTGGGAAACGCGCTGAGGCAGGGACTCTGGCTCTATGCGCGGAGTGCAGTGGGAATGAGGAAAATGCTGAAAAAAAATGGTTTTACCAGTATAAAAATATCAACCCATGTTTTTAAATCAATATTTTCCGGGGGTATGATCATGGAGGTATACTCCAAAAGAGAGTAATAAGAAAAGAGAAATTTTTGCTGTTTTTTTTTTCTTGACACAATGGTAAATTGGTATTAATCCCTGCAATGTATCCACTATGATTTTTATTCTAATGTCCTTCACAGGCGGTTCATCAGCTTTTTGACGATGATCACGGGGATTGCAGATATTTTTAAAAGGCAGATAACCGGTTATGAAAGAATTATGGCATACATTGTATGATGTGAAAATAAGCGATGACCGTATAGTGCATACTTCGGCCGTGGCAGATGCTGATTCACCATGGTTTCCCGGTCATTTTCCCGGTGATCCAATATTGCCTGGGATTGCCCAACTCGGTATTGTTCACGATCTGCTGCTGCAGCACCCTGGATTAACTGGGAATAAAGGCTCACTCGCACGAATGAAGAAAATTCGTTTCAGGCGGATAATCAGGCCGGGGGAGAAAATGCATGTCATCATTTCCCATGCATCGAAGAATGAATTTTCTTTTAAAATTTCAGTCGCAGATGAACAGGCCGCATCCGGTATCCTGGTTGTATCGGATGATTTTTGAACTGTTGAAGTATAGGGATCAATTACAAAATAATTTTTGAGGAGGGCGCCCATGCCTGCACAAATCGAGGAAAAACAA
The DNA here is from genome assembly GCA_041306585.1 of Spirochaetota bacterium. Lineage (GTDB taxonomy): Bacteria > Spirochaetota > UBA4802 > UBA4802 > UBA5550 > JBFZEZ01. The sequence continues at coordinate 4,340 of JBFZEZ010000338.1, forward strand.
CTGATTCTTCACGTGGCGGAGATAATAATCAACGAACTGAAACTTGAGGATATCACCCCTGAAACATTCAATCCGGACCTTGACCTCGTGGATGAACTCGGGATCGACAGTATGGATCTTACGACCGTGGTGCTGGTGCTCCAGGATGAATATGGGATTTCCATCGATGAGGACGACTACCCGAAGCTTTCGAATGTCAGGAAAATCGCCCACTATATCTCAGAGAAATTGAAAGAGAAGCAGTAATCAAATTGACGTACCCGATATGTCCGGAGCAGAAGGCAGGATTGCATGAATTCAATCAATAACAGAGATGAAGCGGTTACCCTCGGCGGCACTGAAAAGAAATGGAAATTTTCAGAAATCATTGCCGACCCGATCGTTAAAGAAAGATGGGAAAAGGTCCGCAAATATTTTTTTCTCAGGGAATCCACGTATGACATGAGCAACCGCTGCAACATCAGGTGTGACGGGTGCTACTATTTCGAAGGCGACAAACAGTTCGCGCAAGAGAACGGGAATCCCGAGGCGTGGCGCGCTCTCATGAAGGAAGAAAAATTGCGCGGAATAACGTTTGTTGTGCTTGCAGGCGCTGAGCCCTCGCTGGTCCCGGAACTCTGCGAAGTGTGCCATCAGGAGATACCTCTCGGGTGCATTGCGTCGAATGGATTCAGGCGAATCCCGGATACCGTCGGGTATAAAATTCA
>JBFZEZ010000339.1:0-2638 GCA_041306585.1 Spirochaetota bacterium
GTCGAGAACATGGATTCCTTCTTCCTTTGTGATTGAACGGGCAAATCCGCGTTCAACGAGAAATTCAGCGGATCCGTCAAAAATCAGGCAGACATCCTTTGGTTTATCGCATTTCCCGAGACTTACGCGGCATGCGCATTCTGCAACGGCAAGGTAACTCGAGTTGTTGATGAGGTGTCTCACGTCATCGTAAGGATGAATCCTGTCTTTCGGCTGAAATGATTTTTCAACGGCAACAATGCGGATGAGCGGGGTAGGGCTGCCGGAAAATGACGCACCGAGGGCTTCTGTGTGATATTTTTCCCATAATTCGCCTAGTTCCTTGTAATTCGGTGTCTGGCTTGCCTTCATAAAAGGAAACTCAAATACACCAGGGATGAGGGGCACGAGGCCATAAGTATGCTTGCCATCTTTTTTCTTCGAATATATGATACCTTTATTTGCCATCGATTCAAGGTGGTTTAAGGCTTCATTTTCAGTGATTGACGATACCGCGGCAAGACTCTCGGCGCTTTTTGCTTTAAAGCTCATATTGACAGCCAGGGCTGCCTCATCAGGCGTGAAGAGACGGCGCAATATTTCATTGATTGTTTCAGATTTCGGGGCAGTGGCCGGGTGGGAATCAAGGACTTCTCTTAATTGATCAAATATCTCCATGTCGATCTCCTTTGTTGTTGATTTATATAGCGCATTGTCATAATAGACCGGTCGTCTATAAAGTCAATCAAATAATCAAAAACCGGGGTCAGAGCCTCAAGTGGGATATGTTTTTTGGGATTAATTAAAAAATATTTTAAAAAAAAATTAAAATATTATTGACAATCCGTAACAATTTCATTATTTATTAACTAACTAGTTAGTTAATGGATTAACACTATGACAGAAAATAATACTATAACAACCGAAGAAAAAGTGATCAAGGCATCGCTCAAGGAATTCGCCCAGTACGGATATGAAGGCGCGAGGATTGACCGCATTGCAAAAAATGCCAGGGTCAACAAGGCCATGATATATTATCATTTTAAAGGAAAAGAAGCCCTTTATGAAAAAATAATCAGCGATACCGTGAATGGGCTCTACACAAATGTAACAAATATAATCCCTGAAAATATGGACCCTGTAAACCAGCTGTATTCTATTGTCGAAAATTATATCCGCCATATCACCACGATTGACATCTCGTTTGTACAGCTGATGCTCCGTGAATTGTCGAGCGGTGGGAAGTATTTTAGAAAAATCGTGCTTCCATCGGCTATAATCCCGTTGTTTGGGATAATAAACGGGATCTTCGACAAGGGGAAGAAAGATGGAGTGATGCGGGATATTATTCCCCACTACACTATGTTTCAGGTTATCGGGGGTATTGTTTTTTTTAATGCATTGAGGATAGTCCTGCAGGGGACCGAATTGCAGCAGTTCATAAATAATGATAAAGCTATTGAAGAATTTTCGGAAAATTTTATAGGTATTTTAAAACACGGAATAGAAAAGAAGGGGTGATGCCATATGAGACGATTCATCTTTTGCATAATAATTTTTTGTATTATGATTTTTTTGGGGACACATATACCGTTGTCCGCTATAGAAAACATCACTATAAAGAAAATATCCCCCGCAGAGGCCGTGGGCATTGCAATGCAGAACAACCACGATCTCAAAAACGCCCGTTCCAGGGCCTCTGAAGCCAGGGAGAAACTCAATGGCGTATGGGGGCAGCTCCTCCCGGTAATTGAGTCAGAGGTGTCGATGGCGCGGCAGGGTGCCGAGAGCGGGTTCATGAGTCTTTCCGACGGGCAGGATGATATCAAGTTTCTCCAGTTCAGGTTCGGAATAAATCCCGGGGTATTTTATAACTCACTTCGTATCTCTCAAAAGGGATATATTATCGCGCAGGAGGAGAGCAGAAAAATTAAAGGGGATGTTGAATACCAGGTCATTAAAAGCTACTGCAATCTCCTGCTCGCGGGGGAGATGGTAAAGACCCGCAGGGAATCCCTCAGTGTGCTGAAAACGAACCTTCAGGATGTGACGAATTTATACAAAACCGGGAGCGTGCCGCGCTATGAACTTCTTCATGCGCAGGTGCAGTATAACAGTCAGGAGCCCCTCCTCCTTGAAGCTGAAAGCAATTACCGGATCGCCCTTGAAACATTCAATTTTAACCTCGGGCTCGACTCGGTTGCTTATACCGCTGATGAAACTATTCTTAGAAATGAAAACTTCGGGGCCCCGCAGGGGGAAGATGAAAAAAAGATCGCATTCCTCGGCATGACCGCCCTTAAAAACAGACCTGAAATAATCCAGCTGAAGAAAAAAAATGAGATTGAGCAAAATGCCAAATACCTGAACGAATCCTTTTTCATCTGGCCGACGTTCTCAATCGGCGGCTATTATGGCATGACAAAATATTATCCGAATGAGATCGACACAGGAATCAGTATTCCTTTGGGCCCTCAGCCCGACTTCTCAAAAATTTCAGGGGACGACCAATGGCAGCAGACATGGCAGGTGCGCCTGGCAGCCACTTACCGCTGGAGCGCACTCATCCCTGTTGAACCGACACACGCGGCGGCGCGGGAACAAAAGTTCAAAATCAATGAGGCAGCCGAGGAGCTGAATAAAATCAAACGGGCAATAT
>JBFZEZ010000340.1:0-4750 GCA_041306585.1 Spirochaetota bacterium
ATCAGGACCTCATCAAATCCTTCGGATTTAAGGGGAAGTTTTATCTGATTATATAATGAATTGATGACCTGGACTGTTACCTTTGTCGGGCTTTTTTCATTATTCTCAAGGCATTTTTTTATCGGCGTGTTCAAGAATATTATTCCTATTGTTTTCTTCATCTCTTTTGCAATCGATACAAATTTTTTTCTTGATTTTTCTGAAACAAAGGTGTTTATTACCAGCACCTTTTTTCTATCGTGAAGGAATTGTTCAATAAGTTTTCTTTCAACGTGTTTTACAATAAAGTCGGTTTCTTCTGAGAAGTATTCCTCCTTCCACGGTTTACCGAAGTTCGTCATTTCAAAGATAAGCTTGCGCAGCTCTGAACGGCTGACACGGTATCTTCCTTTATTCATAAAATATTTTTTTGAAACAATTGTTTTTCCAGATCCGTACAGCCCACCGAGAAGTACTATGTCAAGGTCATGAATCTTTTTAGCTTCCATCGCAACCTCTTTTCATTGACGTTATAATGTTTCATCTTTTAAAATATTACATTCTTTCATCCAATTGTCAATTTTCTTTTTCATAAAAGCAGGAGTATATCATCCTCACAAATGTGGGGATCATTTCCGCTAGACGCGAATTAAGGATTCCCGTCGTAATTTATACTCGCGCAGGCGGGTACGGGAATGAGATGGAATGAATTGTTACCCCTTAAAAATGACCTCTTAGAATAATTTCTTTATTACAATTTAAATCTTATTGACGTCATAAAGGTGTTTGTGGTTTTAGTAATATAATTTCATTATAATCGATTATTTTTAACAATTATTAAGGAGCAGATAATGAGTTTTTCAGAAACAAAATGTGAAATATTTAATGCCGATGAAAAAACAAAACTTAATGTTTATGAATGGATACCTAAAAAGGAGATTAAGGCCGTATTCCTTGCTATTCACGGTGGTATGACACATGGCGGAAACTATGTTACGCCCGCCTTGTATTTTATGGAAAAAGGCGTGGCAACGTACGCACCGGATCTCAGATGGCACGGAACATATTCTAAATATAATCCTGATGGAAAGATAATGTTTCATGTTGATACTATTGATGGGACTGTAAATGACATACATAATCTCTATGTCTGGGTAAAAGACAAGCATCCGGGACTTCCGATTTTTATCCTCTGTCATTCATACGGCGGTCTGGTGTGTCTGAAATACGGATTGACCATTGCCCGAAACGATGATATCGCCGGTTTTATTATATCGTCTCCATGGCTTAAAAATATTGTGAATGTTCCCAAAGTTGTTGAGGTAATGGCAAAAATAATAGCCAAATTTAACCCGAAATTCGCGATAAAACTCGAGTCGCTCACAGACTTCCTGACCCATGATGAAACCATTACAGCAAGACATTACAGGGATGAAGAAATCGGGATTCGCGGAACCAAAGCAACGGTAGGTCTCGCTCTGGAAGCTGAAAAGGCACAGTCCTGGGTTCTGGATAATATCAAAAACTGGGAGAAGTTTCCACTTTTTGTTGTATTAGCAGGCAAGGACAAACTCGCGGAACCGCAAGTAAATAAAGCAGCTTTCGGTTCTGTCAGTAAAGATCTTGTGAAGTTATATTTCTATGAAGATAATTATCATGAAAATTTCAATGAGGTTAACCGTAAAGAAATATTCATCAATATTTGGAACTGGATGGAAAAGCTTATCAGGAGATTCAAGGCTAAACCTGCCACTGTAAAGACTAAAAAGAAATCTCCTTCCAGGGCCAAACGTTAGGAAAAACCCATGATAAAATAAAAAGCACCTTGCAATACAAGTCGATTTTTTTTAAAAAATGTATAAATTTCGACGATTTTTTGTTGGCTAAATATAAATTTCGACATTATTTGAAATAAAAGATCACTTCGATTTAAACACTATATTACGTTTCGGATCACTCCCCGGTGTTTTTTTGGAAAATAACAATAATACTAAACAGGAAATTTTGCGGTCATATGTTGAGACTTATATAAAAGAAGAGATTGAAATAGAGGCACAGGTAAGAAATCTTGGAAGTTTTTTACGGTTTCTACCAATAGCCGCGGCGCAAAATGGTGAAATCACAAATTTTTCAAACATTGCTCGGGAATGCAGCATTAAGAACAATACTGTTTTTGAATATTATAAAATATTGGAAGATACTCTCATCGGATTTTTTCTTCTTCCCTATAATAAATCAATTCGTAAAAAGCTGACAAAACATCCAAAATTTTATTTTTTTGATACAGGTGTTGTCAGTGCTTTAAATCGTCGATTGACCATCCCCCTTGATAATGTGGATTCAGAGTATGGTAAATATTTTGAACATTTTTTTATCTGTGAATTAATACGATTGAATGAATATAAGAGAAGGGATATTCAATTTTCCTTTTATAGAACTGAAAAAGGAGCAGAGGTTGATGTGATACTGGAATTCCCCAATGGAAACTCGCCCGGCAGGACGATTTTAGAATCGGTGTTTACTTTGATTTTAGCATGCTGGCGGTGCAGGAGATGGTTGGGGTGGCATTACTTGGATCTTAAATACCCGGAGGGTGGGGAAAATTTTATACATTTTCAACATTTGCTGAAAATAGCATTCATGGTGAAAATTTCTCTTGACGCTATATTGGTTTCATTATATAGTATATTTTCAGCAGATGCTGAAAGATGGTTTTATAATGAAAATAAAGCAAGATGAAATAATCCAAAAAGCCCCTGAAGTTATCCGTTCACTATTTCAAAATATACCGTTTGTAATTATAAAAAATGTTGCTTCTGAGAAAAAACTGGAAGAGTATACCATGAAACAGTTAGTGACGATTCATGTCGGAAACAACTCTCATACACTTGTTCTTGAATCCAATTCGAATGGTGAACCAAAATATGCCCGTCTGGCCATTGCCGATCTTCATGAGTATATAAAGAATAAACCCTCATATGTGGGTGTGTTTTTGGCTCCGTATATTTCGCCCCAGTCTGCGCTGATGTGCGCGCAAAATAACATTGCGACAGTGGATTTGTCGGGAAACTGCCATATCGCCTTTGATCATGTTTATATTGAACGTACCGGCAATCCCAATAAATACGCTGAGAAGCGTGACATCCGTTCGCTCTTTTCCCCTAAGGCGTCCCGTATCCTTCGTGTGCTACTTGTGAACCGAAAGAAAAGCTGGAAGACCCAGGAATTGGCCGATGAGGCGAGAGTGAGCCTCGGCCAGGTTGCAAACGTCAAAAAGCTTCTCGCTGATCGTGAATGGATATTGGAATCGGACGCGGGTATTGCCCTTTCAAATCCGGGAGAACTTCTCGCCGACTGGTCTGAGAATTATACGTATGCTAAAAGCGAGGTGTATGAGTATTATTCCCTCAAGCAACCCTCGGATATTGAAAGCGATCTGGCATCGTTTTGCAGTAACAATGATGTCCTGTATGCCCTAACGGGTTTTTCCGGTGCGAACCGTACAGCGCCCTCTGTTCGCCACCAGCGGGTTATGTCGTATGTGTCGTCAATCAGTGACAATTTAAAGGATCATCTCCAGTTGAAGGAAGTTGTGAGCGGCGCGAACGTAAGTTTCATGGTTCCTTATGACGAAGGCGTGTATTATGGCTACTCAGAAAAAAATAATATACGAGTGGTGTCCTCCGTGCAGTTGTATCTTGATTTGAAAAATTACAAGGGGCGCGGCGAAGAAGCTGCTGAAACTATCCTCAAACAGGTGATTCAAAAAACATGGTAAACCGGTATGATTATAACGATAAGCTGGTTTCATCTGCCCGGTCGGTATTGCTCGAACTGGTCCGCGTCCTGGGAGAATACAAGGATGAGTTGATCGTCGTCGGCGGTTGGGTACCTTCTTTGTTGATTCCATCTGTTCTCAATGGTCATATAGGCAGCATCGATATTGATATCGCGATGAATCATCGTTCTATCAAAGAGAATGTATACAGGACCATCAAGGTACTTCTCGAAAGCCATGGATATGAGGAAGCGGAACAACCATACATTTTTTTTCGCAAGGTTGAGATTGATGATGAAGTGATCGTGGTTGAGGTAGATTTTCTTGCCGGTGAATACTTGGGTACCGGCAAGTCCCATCGCACCCAGTCGGTGCAGGATATCCGCGCTAGAAAGGCCCGTGGGTGCGAGCTAGCCTTCGATCTTAACCAAATTCTGACAATTGATGGGTCGCTCCCGGGAGGTGCCCTTGATACTGCTACAGTTCGTGTTGCATCCGTTGTGCCATTTATCGTAATGAAGGGGATGGCATTGAATGACCGACTCAAGGAAAAGGATGCTTACGATGTCTACTATTGTCTTAAAAATTTTCCAGGTGGTCTTGACATCCTTACAAATGAATTCAAACCCCACATCGGAAACAAACTTGTAATCGAGGGACTTCAAAAGATTGCCGGTAAATTCGCTTCGGTCAATCACTTTGGTCCCAGAGCTATTGCCGATTTTGATGCTATAAGCGACTTTGAGGAACGCGAACGGGTGCAACGTGACGCGTTCGAACGTGTGGATTATTTTTTGAAGGGATTGGATATTGTATGAGCCATTAAAAAAATTTAATTTCTATACGTCTATGCAAAGAGGCCCGATAAGATTCCAAATTGATTTCTTCATCATTTACAAATAAAAAATGGATTGTGGCTTTAAATGCACTTGCAAATTCAATGGCTTCATTAGAACAGCTATGTTCCGTCAAGAAGGTGAATCCAGAACAATG
>JBFZEZ010000341.1:0-4344 GCA_041306585.1 Spirochaetota bacterium
ACACTCAAAAATATGGGAATCCTTCCTGACAACTTTATTACTGCATGGTCCTTCCAGATAGGCATTGCACTCCATGTAGTACTGTTTTCCCTTGGCCTCGCTGATAAGTTGAATGTGATGAAAAATGAACTTCATGAAATGAATATCAATCTTGAAGGCAAGGTAAAAGAAAGAACAAGAAAATTGAAAAAAGCAAATGAAAAATTGCTTGAAATTGATAAACTAAAATCAAACTTTTTTGCTAACATTTCACATGAAATAAGAACACCCCTGACATTGATATTGTCTCCTGTGGAATCAGTATTGCAGGGTGACAGTAAAAAAGTAGTTGATAAAGAATTTGCCCTGAATATCCAAAAAAATGCAGTCCGACTTTTAAAACTTGTCAATAATATTCTTGATTTTTCTAAAATTGAAGAAGGGAAAATGACAATGAAGGTGATGCAACTTAACATAGTTGATATAGTGAAAGACTATGTTTATATTGGAAAGGCATCAGCTGAAACAAGAAATATTGAAGTTTCATTTAAAACATGTAACGAAAATATTCCCATGTATGTTGATATTGAAAAAGCTGACAAAATAGGTATGAACCTATTTTCTAATGCTCTGAAGTTCACAAATGAGGGTGGTAAGATTGAATTAATTGTCAGGGAGGATGAAGAAAATTGTTACATTGAGATAAAAGATACAGGAATCGGAATTCCTTCTGATAAGATTGACATTATTTTTGACAGGTTTACCCAGGGGGACGATAGTTCAACCAGAAAATATGAAGGAACTGGCATTGGTCTTTCCCTTACAAAAGAACTGGTTGAAATGCATGGTGGTACAATTTCAGTTCAGAGTAAACATATTGATGAATATCCTGATGACCATGGATCTACTTTCTCGGTGGCTTTATTGAAGGGTAAAGCCCATTTTGAAGATAAAAAAGGAGTTGAATTTGTTGAAAACAGTAAATTTTCAGAATCGGTAAGGGATTCAAGGGTTTTATTTGGTATGAGAGAGTTCATTGATCTGCATAAGAGCGTGTCAGGGGATGAAATTCCAGGAGAAACAAATGAAGCAAACTTTCATGGCGATGATCATCCCTCAATTCTTGTTGTTGAAGACAATTCAGACATGAGAAATTTTTTAAAAGACCTGTTTGAATACAGGTATAGAGTTAGTTTTGCATTAAATGGCAAAGAAGGACTTGAAAAAGCCGATACATTAAAACCTGACCTGATTGTAACCGATGTTATGATGCCAGAAATGAATGGTTACCAGATGACAGTAGCTCTTAAAAATGATGAAAAATTGAAACGCATACCAGTGCTCATGCTTACTGCCAGGGCAGATATAAACCAGAAGATTGAAGGCCTTGAATATGGTGCAGATGATTATTTGACAAAACCTTTTAATTCAAGGGAACTCCTTGTTCGCGTTAAAAAGCTTCTTGAGAATTATGAATATGAAAAAATTATAGTACGAAGAAATGAAGAGATAGAGGAAGAATTAGAAATAGCCCGTTTATTGCAGAATAAATTATTACCGGACAGGGTCCCTGAAGTCGCAGGATACAGGACTGGTGTAACATATATACCCATGGACAAAGTAGGTGGGGATTTCTATGACATTAAAGTTGATGATAAAAAAATTGAACTTCTCATTTCAGATGTTTCTGGTCATGGATTAAAGGGTGCTTTTTTGTCCATGATAACCAAGATTGCCTTTGAAAGTTTTATGGAAAGAAAATCCACTGTTGATGTACTGAAAAAAATAAATAGCACGCTTTGCGCCATTACAGTCAAAAATAATTTTGTAACTTCTTTTTATGCTATATTAGACAGGGAACACAATATTTTAAAATATAGCAATGCAGGGCATTTCCCGCCTTTTATATATCGTAAAAGCAGTGGTGAATTTATTGAATTACAAAAAGGAGGGACTCCCCTCGGCTGGATCATGGACATTAAATTAAAGGAAAATCAAATACAGTTAATAAGTGGAGATAGGCTTATTCTATTTACAGATGGCATAACAGAATGCAGGAATAATACAGGTGAAGAATTTGGAACTGCAAGCTTTATGGATTTCATCAAAAAGAACATTGAACTTCTCCCGGAAGAGTTCTCCCTGAAATTATTAGCACATTTGCGGCAATATGCTGACAGTGAAAAATTCGATGATGATTTATGTCTTCTGGTATTTGACGTGGCGTGAGGGTGATGTAAGCCATCCATTACGCAGCTTTCCTATTATAATGATGATTCAAACACCACTTACCCCTACCATCTAAATTTTTTTTAAAAAAACTTGACAACCAGCAGGCTTTTTTTAAGTGTGATCAAAAATTGGTAAACTTTTTAATTGGAGTGCATTGTGATGGAAAAAACAAAAAAATATTTTCGTATAATTATTGTTATTACTTTAACCCTTTTCTCATTATCTACTTTCACATCCTGTATGGAAATAAATGGATTTGAAAAACATCTTGCTGATGCAATACATTTAAACAAAGAACGGAAAAAAATATACGCAGAAATGACTGATGGCGAAACAGATTTTCTTTTTACGGCATTAATAGGTTTTGAAACTGCTCTTATTGCTGTTGCAAAAACAATTGATATGCAGGCTATACCATATATAAAAGAAGGAATCCCGATAATTGTAAATGACTTTGTTCCAATGGAACGTGCCAATGATTATAGAACCCCCCCCTGTTATACAGGAGAAATGACCGATGAAGCCATTAAAGAAGTCAAAGAAATAATAAGCAGAATTAACAAATTAGGGAGTGATGACTTGCTTGAAATTTGTGATGTTGTTTATGAAGCCCTGTTGGATATTGATAGATTGGAAGAAAAACATCAAGTCCACTTCCAAATGACAAAACATTTGCTTGAATCTCTTGGTTTTGCCGCCTTGCATTCGATCCAATATAATAAAGAATCTGGAGGGCGGACTGTTTTTTTAACAAAGGAATTTATTCAGTGTCAGCTCCTGCCATTTAAAACATCTGCTTCACTTTTTTATGATAAAAGGGCCAATCCTTTTCACCAGATGGGAATTGGAGTATTGATAAATGAAGTGCCATATATTCCTTTTATTGAAGAATATAATATGAATGTCGAAAAATAGAAGCTCACCTATGAACGCGGCAGCGATGAAGGCGATCCCGCTTCTCTGTCTGGTTCAAAGAATGGGCGGCCTTTTCTCTGGCAAGGTGGAGACAAATAAAAAAATATTTTGTTTTCACCTTGCCCAAAATGCTCAGGGTATATTTCCGCAACAACAGGAAGCTCGTTTCAAATATTTTGCGGCTGATTAATGATATAATTCTCTCGTATTATAAAACAAGCGCGGAGAAAGAAATTCAGAGCGCCGCAGTTTTCGCGTTTCATTCATATGGAGATTTCATACGATTTAATCCGCATTATCATTCACTTATTCTTGAAGGGGGCTTTGATGATACAGGCAACTTGTGTGTCGCCGGTGCGGGTCTGCAATGAAGATACTTGCAGTAATCACTGATACCCATGAAGTGAAGAAGATACTCAAACATCTGGTTAAAACAGGAAAGGCACCGCTATGTGTTATTTTTCCTGGAGTTCGATGAGGAGAAACCACGAACTGCGCGTCGCCGACACCATGAGCATGATAACCCCCCCCATCACGAGGTATAAGCTCGGGGTATCGAGGAACCAGAGTACGTGCACTGAGGCTAACATGATGCCGATAAAGGCCGAGCAGGCATACCCGTAGCGGTGTAACCCCCTGCTGTAGTCCCCCATGCGAAAACTCGCGAAAAGGCCCCGCGCCGCCGAGAGCAGGCCTGTTGTCCCGATGCAGGTAATGGGGATGCCGACCCCTGTCGTCGTCTGACCGGGAATGAGGAATGTCAGGGAAATCCCGATAACTGAAAGGAAAAGCCCGAAGGTCTGCTGTGAGTAAACCTTGAGGTGAGAATTGTCCTTGTGGCTGATAATCGGCTTGTTAAGCGAAACTGCAACGAACAGAAGCCCCGCGAGTGTGGCCGACGCCCCCATTATCGCGGCATAAAAAACCTGCCATTCACGCACCTGATGTACGAAATTCGCCATATTGTTCACCCTTTCCTCCTTATCGCGTATCCCCCCTGCACGAACCTGCTCACCTTGGTGACAAAGCCGAATGCCAGGTCGCCGTTTTCCAGGGACTCCCCACTCCAGGTCGCATCAAGACAAATATGGGCCATGAGGGGCTTTAAAGGGACCGGATCACCGGGGAGAAAAAAGCCGGCGCCAGAGACTTTTATGTAAAAATGGGGAGTCATGAAAACCTCGGATGTTGACGGATTTCAGTCGTGTCGGGCAATAC
>JBFZEZ010000342.1:0-2580 GCA_041306585.1 Spirochaetota bacterium
GTCTCACACGATTCAGGCCGTTTGATGTTATTTTCGCCCGGTTCACACCGACGAACTTACGCTTCTGGAACAGGTACCTCGCTCCCGGGGTGAGTCTAAAGGATTTTAATATTAAAAATAATTCAACATCGAGGAAAAAATGATCACTGTAAATGAGTATTTTCAGGGGAACGTAAAATCTCTGGCTTTAAAAACTCCCGAAGGCCCGGCCACTGTCGGGGTCATTGCTCCCGGCGAATATGAATTCGGCACATCGACAAAAGAAATTATGACCGTGATTTCGGGCGATCTGCAGGTCCAGTTGCCGGGGAGTCAGGATTGGAAAACATTCGGCCCCAATCAATCCTTCATTGTGGAGACACAAAAAAAATTCAAGGTGAAAGCCGGCGGGGAAGTTGCATATTTGTGTCTGTACAGATGATGGCGTATTGAGGAGGTCAAAAATCTTTGCGAACTGAGCGTGCGAGTTGAATATTACACATCCTGTTCATTCACCCTTTGCAAATACGTAATAATCCCCTCAATATTTCTCTCCATATCAATGACACCGAGCTTGACCGCCTCATTCGGCATTCCATACACCACGCAGGACGCCTCATCCTGGGCAATTGTGACAGCCCCGGATTGTTTCAATTCGAGCATCCCCACTGCCCCGTCATTTCCCATACCGGTGCAAATAATCCCCACCGCGGATTTTCCCGCGCACTGGCTTACCGATCTGAAAAGAACATCCACCGATGGCTTATGCCTGTTTACCGGCGGACCGTCATTTATCTCCACATAATAACCATTTGAATCCGCGCGAAGAAGCATATGCTTGCCGCCCGGTGCGATAAAGGCCATCCCCTTGTACAGCCGTTCGTTATTCTCTGCTTCCTTAACAAGCATCTTGGATTTATCATTCACACGGTCTGCAAAAGCCTTGGTGAATTTTTCCGGCATATGCTGGGTGATAACAATCCCGGGCATATTTTCCGGAAGACTTGTGAGGATCTTATCAATGACCTCGGTGCCTCCGGTCGACGCCCCGAGGGTAATTACACGTTCGCTGCGGGATTTTATCGTGCGCGGGTCCTTCTTCTTGAGTATAACGTCAGCCGTAAGCTTTTTCTCAACAACAATGGGTTCAACAATTTCCCGCTTGCGCTTAATTTTAGATTTACTTGCGATGACTATTTTTTCTGTTATAGTATCGGTAAATTTGCGGATATCATCCTGATTGTCGAGCGAGGGCTTCAGAATAAAATCGACTGCCCCGAGCTCAAGTGCGCGCATGGTCTGCTGGGCCCCCATTTCGGTAAATGAACTCACCATAATTACCGGCATTGGGTTTGCATTCATGAGTTTTGAAAGAAAGGTTAGTCCGTCCATGCGGGGCATTTCTATGTCAAGCGTTACAACATCCGGAAGCAGCTTATTGATCTTGTTCGCGGCGATATACGGATCCATTGCTGTGCCGACCACCTCAATGTCACTTACAGATGAGAGCACTTCCGATAAAAATTGCCGCATAACAGCTGAATCATCAACAATTAAGACCTTAATCTTGCCCATTCTTGAAACTCCTCTGCACATATTCCTTCTCGATCTCAATAATCTTATCGTAAACGTCTTGCCGCGTTGTTTTTTTTAAATAAACCCTGCCGGTTTTGACATCGAGCATGAGCTTCCGCGTAAAGTTTTCCCCCACATCGCTCTGCACTATGGGGATATCCTCCATTTCCATCATGATGCGAGCCAAGCGAATATTCTCATCGGGAATCGTTGTGATTTCCTTGTGGCTTTCCAAAACATGCCCGCCCCCGAAAATCTTGGCAACAAGCTTCTCCCGCCGCGCCCCGGTCTGTTCCAGGGTGCTCAGAAGCTGGTAAATCGCGGTTATGCCGTAACGGGCCGTACGGTCTGCAAAAATATTATCGTCTGTTATCTTGCCGGGGAGCATAAAATGGTTCATCCCTGCAATACATTTTTCAGTGTCTATGAGGCACACCGCTATGCAGGAACCAAGAAGGGTGCCGATCAATTCATCCTCGACGGAGACAAAGTATTCGCCCGGATGAATAATTTTTATTCCTTTACCGTATCGCGCGCTATGACGTAAATACATTAGGCATCCCCTGATTGAACGTTTTATTATTCCTGGACCTTGTCCTCATCCAGAAATAAAAGGTTCTTTTTGTACATCGTATTGCCGATAAGCGTATATCTGTTTGTTATGCTTGCCAGGTTCTCGGAATGGCCTATAAAAAGATAGCCGTGGTCGGCAAGATAGTTATAAAACTTGTCAAACAGCCTCTTCTGTGTTTCTTTATCGAAATATATGATAACATTTCTGCAGAAAATAATGTCGAACTGATGATGCATTGGATATGACTCTTCGTGAAGATTCAGGCGCCTGAATGAGATGAGATCCCTCAACGACTTCTTCACACTGAAAAGCCCCTCATTATTGCCGGTGCCTTTCAAAAAATATTTTTTTAACAGTTTAATATCGATGCCTTCGATCTGCGTCAGTGTGTAAATCCCGTTATGGGCCTTTTCAAGGACATTGGTGTCGATATCCGTAGCCAGTATCTTCAC
>JBFZEZ010000343.1:0-3693 GCA_041306585.1 Spirochaetota bacterium
ATCTCGGCTTGCGAGAGGATCGGCGGATACAAGCCCGAAGAACTCATAGGGAAATCTTTTACGGATTATCTTTACCGCAACAACCTGACAGATGACATGCAATTATTCAGGGATACGCTGCGTGGCGAGGTCAAGACATTGGAATTTCCCATTATTGCAAAGAACGGGGAATTGAGAAACGTTATATGCAGCTCCACCCCCATAATTACAGATGGAAAGGTTAAAGGTCTGCATGCTGTCATGACCGACATCACACAAATCAAACTGTACAAGAAGGAGATTGAAGAAAACGAAAAACGTCTGAGCCTCATCATGAACAATATAACAGACATGGTGTGGACGATTCATCTTTCGAATATGAAAGTGACATTCGCCAGTAGTTCTTCCGAAAAAGTCATCGGATGGAAGTCGGCTGAATTGATCTCGATGAATATGGACGCGTGGATCGAACCAGATTCGCTGCTTATCGCCCGTGAATACCTTGACGATGAGATCAGTCACGATCATGAGCGCGATCCCATGAGGTCAAGGGTTTTCACGTTCATCGTCATTCATAAGGACGGGAGGCGTCTTATCTGTGAGGCGATGCTTTCGTTCATCCGCGATTTGAAAGGGAGACCTGTCGAGGTCCTCGGGGTCGCCAGGGACATCACTGAAAGGATCCGGCTGCAGGATGAATTACAGCATACCCTGAGCGATCTCAAATCGAGGAACGACACAATCGAGGAGGAATTGGTCACGGCCCAGGTGATACAGCACGCCCTCCTTCCAAACGAGCCCCCGCGTCTTGACCGGCTCCATGTTTCTTTCCGGCATCACCCCCTTGATGCCATAGGCGGAGACTATTTCAATTTTATGCCGATGAGGGAAAACGGTCTCTGCGCTTTTATCGGCGATGTATCCGGCCATGGCGTGCCGGCTGCACTTTTTCTTTCGCTGATCAAGTCGGTTACAACGAATATCTGCCGGAAATATTACAGCGACCCGTCGCAATACCTCGGGGAACTCAACAAGGAATTGTGCGGCAACATGCAGTCGCATTTTTTGACTGCGCAGTATTGTATTTTCACTATTTCCCCTGAGCAAGATAAAAATATAATGTTTTCATTCGCCAATGGAGGGCACCCGTATCCCGTGATACACCGGGTATCGACCGGCGAGGTCAGTTTTCTCGAAGCACGGGGCGCGCTTCTTGGTAAATTTAAGGGGAATACATATACAACAGTTGAATACACCCTTGAACCGGGCGACCGCATTTTTTTATACACAGACGGACTTGCCGAGGTCATGGACAGCAACCGCGGCGTACTCGGTTTCGACGCCCTCCTGGGGATCATACGGGAATCGAGTATCGGGGTCAGAGCCCTTGATGCCGTGCTTGATTCTGTCATTGATATCATTCTGGCATATAGAAAAGACACCCTTTTTGCTGATGATATCATCCTGATCGGGTTTGAAGTTATCTGATATAAATTTATCTTGAAAAAAAGAATCGCATCCTATACATATCCCCCATCAGCATAGCACGTGAGAAAAAAAACCATGAAGAATTCCCCTATCGCATCATCCGGGCGCTCCCGAACCAGATTTCATGCTCTCCTTGTCGCAGGTGGAATTCTCCTCTCCCGCATTTTCGGTGTGATACGGGACAGTGTGTTCGCGTATTTTTTCGGTAACACCCCTGCCGCAGACGCCTACAGGGCCGCTTTCCGCATCCCCAATTTTCTTCAGAATCTTTTTGGCGAAGGGGCCCTCTCGGCTTCATTTATCCCGGTATATGCCAGACTCATAGCCGAGGGGGATGAAAAGGAAGCAGGCCGCGTGGCAGGTGCGATCGGCGCGTTGCTGGCCCTTCTTGTTTCTTCTATCGTTACGGCCGGGATATTCACTGCGCCTTACCTCGTTTACGCGATCGCACCCGGTTTTACAGGTGAAAAACGTGAGTTCACCATTACCCTTGTGAAGATACTTTTTCCCGGCGCCGGCCTCCTTGTGTATTCAGCCTGGTGTCTTGGAATCCTTAACAGTCATCGTAAATTTTTTCTCTCATACACGGCTCCAGTAATGTGGAATATCGCGATTATCGCGGCGCTGCTTGCTTTCGGGAGCAACGGGGTCGAAGAATACCGGCTGGCTGAAATCGTATGCTGGGGTTCTGTTGCAGGGAGCGGGCTGCAGGTAGCCATTCAGCTGCCGATGGTCTTCAGGCTTGCAAAGGGGCTCCGTTTTTCATTCGACCGCCGCAATCGTCATGTCAGAACAATTATAAAAAATTTCATTCCGGCATTCATAAGCCGCGGAGTTGTTCAGATCAGCGCATTCATCGACAATATACTCGCGACCCTGCTCCCATCGGGGGCGCTTTCGGCTTTCACCTATGCCCAGACCCTGTATACGCTTCCGGTCAGCCTTTTTGGAATGTCTGTTTCTGCGGCTGAACTCCCCGAAATGTCGAGCGCACTGGGGAGCGATATCGAAATCGCCGGGAAACTCAGGGAGAGACTCAATGGCGGCCTTCGCCAAATATCATTTTTTATCATCCCCTCGGCTATGGCCTTTTTCGCGCTGGGAGACGTTATCGCCGCCGCAATTTACCAGCACGGGAAGTTCACCCGGAATGATTCTGTCTATGTCTGGGGGATCCTTGCCGGTTCGGCCATCGGGCTCCTGGCTTCGACCCTGAGCAGGCTCTACTCATCGACATATTATGCCTTGCGCGATACTCGTACGCCTTTTCGTTATGCTGTTATCCGCGTTTCACTTGCGATGGGGCTTGCGTATGGGGCGTCCCTCTATCTCCCGTCGTTATTCGGTATACATCCGCGCTGGGGGGCTGCCGGTATTTCAGCAGCATCCGGTTTCTGCGGCTGGATTGAGTTTGTTCTACTGCGTTCCGGTCTGAATAAGCGCATCGGCGAAACAGGTGTGCCCCTTTTCTTTATTCTGCGGCTCTGGGGGGCTGCTGCTGCAGGCGCTGCGGCGGGGTGGGGGATAAAACTGCTGGTCGGGGGCTGGAACCCCATTATACAGGCAGTTGTTATATTGGGGCCGTACGGGATGTGTTATTTTGCCGTATGTTACATTCTGGGGATACCGGAGGTCATGTTCCTCAGGCGGATTGTGGGAATTGTGAAAAGATACATTTCCGCGAAGAGTCTCTGAGTCCCCCGGAGGGGTTCGTAAATAACAGTGAGGTATCAGTAATGCCGCGATTAATTGACCTGAGCATTGCCATCGAAAACAGTATTCCATCCGATCCGCCCATGATGATTCCGAAAATCGATTACGTAAGCCACGACCAGGGCGCACAGCAGATGAAATTGTTTTTTCCCGATATAGACACAGCCAGCGATCTACCAGCTGGGAAAGGGTGGGCGATGGAATTCGTTGCTCTGAGCACCCATTCCGGCACTCATCTTGATGCGCCATGGCATTATCACCCGACCATGGACAAGGGAAAGCGTGCACTGACCATTGATGAAATCCCCCTCGATTGGTGCATGGGACCTGGGGTACGCTTCGATTTTCGCCATTTCCCTGATGGTTATATGGTGACGGCATCAGATATGGAAAAAGCTTGTAAGGATATCAATTACTCCCTCAAAGAAGGAGACATTGTTCTTGTAAATACTGGGGCCGACAGGTCCTGGGGACAGCCTGATTACATGATGAAAGGGTGCGGCATGGGGAGGG
>JBFZEZ010000344.1:0-5009 GCA_041306585.1 Spirochaetota bacterium
TATTATTACTTTTTTATCTTTTTTTTCGCCTTCTTTCTCTTGTGACGCCCCTTCGCGTGTGCCGGTCTTTGCATCTTTCCCTGCTTTTTTCACGAACCGGTCGTCTACGGGCAGGTTTTCAGGGATGGTCGAGCCGAACTTGAATTCGAGGCTCACTATCCCTGTCAGGTCATGGCCGTTAATAATCATGGTGTTGATCTTTGCCTTCTCAAGTATCTGGTCCTGGACGGTCAGGGCAAGCGATACCGGCTGGTAGAGGAGTTCCCATGGCGGTCTGAACCTGACGCCGAGGCCCAGGCTTACGATATGCCTGGTAGTATCAAGGTAATTGGTGCTCATGTTCTGTTGCGGGATGACAGATGGTGCGTACTGATACCCCACCCGAATCTGCAGCGCCCCGATCTCGTACTCAAGACCGCCATGGTAGGAAACGATATTGGAAAAGCGCGGGGTGCGCGTGCGGAAAACACGGGGCGCGTCTTCGCGGAAACTTTTCCATTGTTCCATGCATGCGTCGAATTCCATTGTGAGTCCTGCAATCTTATATGAAATGCCGTATCGAAACATGTCAGGGCTGTAGAACGATATGATCGCAGTCATTGCGGTGACCGATGCATCGCCCCCCGCTGTGTCTATATACAAAAACGCCTTGAACGGTTTAAACAGTGCGCTTATCCCGCGCTTGTATGAAAATGCCAGATTGAGGTCTTTATAAGGGCTGAATATTATGCCGCAGGTCGGCTGCAGGTTTGTCTTGACATCCATGGAAACTGTCTGCGATGTCGGTGTAATGGGATCGGTCGTATTCAGGGTGGAAGCGTCCACTACAAAATGCATGGTCCCTTCGCCTGAAACCATGACATGCGCCCCGATCCCCAGCCACAGCCATTTCTTCACCACTTCCACGCCGAGGCCGAGGTAACCGGTCGTGCGTTTAATCGGGGATCCATAACGAAGGTACTGGGATGAGTCAGGGTCGAAATCGTCCATGACAGCAAGTCTGAAGTCGTGCAGTACGGAGAAGCTGACTCCGAGTGTCGCCCGCATGGGGAGTTTCTTGATTATTTCATTGAGGCTTACGCCGAAGTTGATGAATATCATACCCATGCTCAGGTAGTCAGTGCCGGGGACGCCCTGTCCCTGGCCTTTTGTTGTTATGAATGGATAGGAATACATATAGCCAAGGCCGAAGGTGTTGCCGTACGATTTACCGAGACCTGCCGGGTTGTAGTACAGGGCGTCAAGGTCGCTGGTGCTGGCGCAGACCGCGCCCCCCATGCCCGCGCCGCGGGTCCCGGCGCCAAATGTGTCGAATACGTCTGCAAAAGCTACGGAAAATTCAGAAGATATGCACATGATGACGGCGGCGCACACGGCCTGGAGCGGTTTTCTATTCATCGTCAATCACCCTCTTTCCATTTCTCTCGGTTTTATATCTTTATATATTCGGACTGCCCGGCTTTATCAGGCCGGCAGTCCTTGATTTTCACTGTACCGTGTTACTCGGGAATATACTTCAAATTACCGATATCCTTGCCGGGGTCTCGTCTAAAAAGCATCGGCCATAAATTTCACCAAGTGGTACATATCGTCCCAAAATGAGTCCTCGTCGTATCTGGCCATGACGTCCGACTTGAGGAACCTATGTGCGTCTGAGAATATTTCGTCCCAGCAATATTTATTGTTTTTCTCGATACCAAGAAAGACATAGCTCGTGACCCCGTTTTCACAATAACCGGCCCTCGACATGCTGAGTATCTTGCTCCAGGGATGTATTGTATGGAGCTGGGCCAGAATATCTGTCGTGTCGGTGAGCCCCCGCGCAAACGCCCTGTCCTCGGCGCTTTTTTTCAGGAGCAGTGCAATGCCGCGGGTGGCAGCGTTGATTTCATCCTGCGTGTAATTCCTGTCGTTGATGGTATGGACAAGGCCCATGATGTCGTCCATCACATTGTTGGCCGGGTCCAGTATACCGGAAACAGTGTTGGCGAATCCTTCTTTTTTGAAGATGCGGCCGCCGAGTTCGAAGGCGACGTCAATGTAATCCCAGTAGGTAGAATCGATGTTCGGACCCATGGGTGTTTGCGCGCTTGCGGTATTTACAAATGCCAGGAGGGTATCAGCAATGGAACTGCTGTCTGCAGCGGATGATTGTGCAGCCATCGCGGCCAGTCCCTCGGTTATCTGCGCCCGGTAACCAGCCATTTCATCACTGCCGAGCTTAGCTGCTATCGTCAGTAAGCTGTCGATCACCCCTTGCGACTGCTGAGAAAGAAGTGGCTCGATGCTTTTCAGGAATGCCATCTGACGGTCATCGCCTGTCGAGTAGAGGTATTCCTCGGTCGATGCTTCGGTCAATGAGGAGAGTATGTTAATGAGGAATGTCATCGGGAACACAGCGCCGTTGAATGCCGAGCGTGCTGCATTCTGTCTGTCGGCGATTATCTGGTAATAGGGCCGTTCCTCGGTATTAATGCGGGAGAAGGACAGGTCGCTGCGTTTCATAAGGGCCATGTAAGGTTCGTACATAGACAGACAGAAGGCGCCGGCCAATGCCGACATCTTGTTGACCTTCGGATTGACCTGGCCGTTCACGATAAATCGGTATTTCGTTTTATCGGTCGTGTCGTAGCACTTGTAGTAATCTTTGTGATTCGGGCCGTCAGCGAGTCGGTCGAGGTGAAACGCAGCCGGGTCAAAGTAAGAGAGTGACGACAGGGTTGGCCACAGGTCGCGAAGGTCCTGGGGCAGAAGATATACCTTGCCGGTTTTTTCGTTTTTGTAGCCGATGGGGGCGATATAATCGATCATTTTGATGATCTGTTCGGTCATGAATTTCAATATTGTCGAGTTTTTTATGAAATCGGCCTTAATCA
This sequence comes from Spirochaetota bacterium, assembly GCA_041306585.1. Taxonomy (GTDB): domain Bacteria; phylum Spirochaetota; class UBA4802; order UBA4802; family UBA5550; genus JBFZEZ01. The sequence goes on from JBFZEZ010000344.1 coordinate 2,877, forward strand.
GACCATTGGTAATCGCCTGCGGCATTTCGCTCATTAACTGTCCCGCCTCGATGTAGACAACAGAATTAGCCCCATACGTTTCCCAAATTTTTATTGGCAGGCTTTTTATGCCGAAGTGCCTCATAATTTTGGCGAGCCATTCACCGAACTTGACCTGGGAATCGTTCTTGCTCTTGAGCCCGAAGAGTTCGAACAGCCAGTTGATAAAATGAAGGTTGTCCGGAATTTCAATCTTGAACAGCGGCAGGAGCTGCACCAGGTCCATAACAACATAATACTTGCGGCTGTTAAAGAGCCAATCGACATTGTCGTAAGGGTTGTTGTAGGGGCCATTGTACATGCAGTCTGCGCCTACAAAGAACGCGAGTTCTGCTCCCGTTAGAATTTCGGGACACAGGGGAGCTATGAGAACCTTTGACGGCTTGCCAGTTTCGTCGACCCCGTCGACCAGCATACCGTACTCATTGGCGTCCTTTGTTTTCTTGACTTTTCCCTTGCCCAGGTTGATCGGGTCGGTTGTCTTGTAGACTTCGGCCCACAAAAAGCTGGCGAGGGGTATACGGTCGGCATCAGGCATGACGGTGCGTATCAATTTTTTTGCCTGGGCGCCGGTCATGAGGCCGTCCTTTTCGTATAGTAATGGTGATGTCGGCACCAGCGGCTGGGAAAAACGGGCCGCAAGCTTAGAAATGCCCCGGAGGTACGATACGTTTTTGTATGAGAACGAAGATCCGTCATTTGTTTTTGGTTTATAAGGATTGCCGGGATTCCTTGGCTGGATCATGGGGTCATGGTTGATCAGATCGTTGATAGCCTCATCGGTTTTCAGCATATCAACACGCTTTCCATCGAAGGTCATCACGTCCTTGACCCTGTGGAGCCAGACGCAGATAGAGCTTACCAGCTGGGGCTGCATGAGGAGATGCTTGAGTGTCAGTTTTTGGCCCCCGTCCTTACCATAACCGGGATACCCGATTTCCTTCACCATACCACCGACACGGGGGCCTTCGCTCCATAAGCGCGAGAAAAGAGATTTAAGGGCTTCCTTGTGCTTTGTGGTTACAGGGGTGTTGTAGTCAGCGTGGATTTTTTTCAGGGCATCCTTGACAAGTTCATTAACCTGCGGAATGTTAAGGAACCCGCCGAGGCCGAGCATCAGGTTTTTAACCGCGCCTTTGACCTCGCTCTCGCCGAACATGTCCTTGCTTGAGTCAAGCAGGTCGATTATGGCGTCGTTCCCGAGGAGGCCCATGAGTGAGTCGATCTGGCCGGGAAGCTTGTCCCCGTAATTGTTCAGATACACATCTATGTCGTTGAAATCGAGCCTGCCCTTTTGAATGTTTTTCATCCCCTGAAGGGCCGATATGGCGTCACCCATGAAGTCGTCCACTTTTTTTTCGTCCTCTCCGGTGAGTGCCACCACAGAGTTGTACAGTGAGTCCCGAAAAATTTTCGCGGCCTGGTCGATGTCCGAGGGGGACTCGTTTGCCCCTCCACCGAAGAGCGTGGCGGAGAATGAATCGATAATGCCGCCGCTGCTATTGTTCGGCCCGGAGGCGTACCTGATGGCTTCGTTCAGCAAGGTAAGTATTTCCATGAAAATGGGGTTGCTCGCGTCACCTGCCGTGAGCCCGTCAAAAAACGCGTACACCGCCTGTTTATCTGCGGCTGGAAGTTCGCTCAGATTCAAAAGTATATCCGAGGTGACTTCGAGCATGTCGTGCATCGCCCCCTGATCTTCCATGCGTGCCTGGAGATCCGGCAGGAATATGCCTGACGGCACGGTCCTGGGTTCGAAAAACAACGGAAACGCATGGCACACCTGGAGGGTGTTCCATGCGTTCTCTTGATTATTTAAGTATTCGCTAAAAAATTTTCTTTCGAATTCGTTCCTGGATAGATTATTGTTGATGAAAAGGGATTCAAGTGCAGGGTATTCATTCAAGATGGTATAGATGTTGTTTATCTGTTTCATCTTCCGGGCCTGGTCGGCCCTTTCCGATGAACTGGGACTGGCGCATGCAATAGCAACTAAAAATAAAGACGAGAATATTGCACTATAAGCTCTGCATCTTTTATTATCTTCCATTGCTCTCTCCCCGGATTAAATTTAATTTTTTACAACTAAAAACC
>JBFZEZ010000345.1:0-5332 GCA_041306585.1 Spirochaetota bacterium
ATAAAAGCAATAATTAATATGATTATTGTTCATAAAAAAAATCATTTCAAAAATATTGCATTTATTGATTTGGAGGAGAGTTATGCAAAGTCTCGGTATTCATATTGGTTCATCAAGCATTAAGCTCGTTTTGTTGGATGATAAAAATGTTGTCTGGCACAGGGTGCTTGAACATGAAGGAAATTTCATTGATACATTAAAGCAGATAATAACAAGTTATGATCTGCCTGGTAATCTTAACGCACTGGTTACCGGGACAGAGGGACGCTACCTGCTTAACATAAATAATGTTTTGGAATCAGTCTGTATCGAAACAGCGGTCCGGTCCCTGCAATACCAGGCCGACGCTGTTGTATCCCTCGGGGGTGAAAATTTTGTCGTATACACCATCGATCCCGAGGGGAAAATAATTACAAGCTTTTCAGGGAATAAATGCGCATCAGGGACAGGAGAATTTCTGAAGCAGCAGCTCGGCCGCATGGCTATGAACCTTGAAGATGTAGATCTTGTTCCGGAACATTCGAAGGTGTGCAAGCTTTCCTCGCGCTGTTCTGTTTTTATGAAAAGCGACTGTACCCATAAACTGAACAAGGGAGAGGCGACGAAGGGGGACATCGTTCTTTCACTCAGCGATGTCATGGCTACCAAGGTCATCGATTTTTTAAAGCGTGCACGGATCAAAAAAGGCAAAGTCCTCCTGGTCGGCGGCGTCACCCGGAATCGCTATATAGTAAAATTCATAAAAGAAAAATTGCCGGAGATAGATTTCCTGATCCCCGACCAGGCCCCCTATTTCGAGGCTTACGGCGCCGGGCTGCTTGCTCAGCAATCCGGGAGCATTCTCCCTTCTCCCGCGCAACTTTTTAAATCGCACGACATCGGGTTCGGGCGTTACAGCAGCCTCAAATCGGCAGAAGGCATGGTCAATTATATAAAGTCCCGTCGGGGTACGGCGAAAGCGGGTGGCGAATACATTCTCGGGGTTGACGGGGGATCAACGACCACCAAGGTCGCCCTTATTGACTATCACACTGAAGAAATCGTTGCTGAACATTACGGCCGCACGCATGGCGACCCCATCAAGGCGCTGAAAAAATGCATGGAAGAGGTCAAAAAGCAACTGCGCGATCAGATAGGCGACGAAAAAATAAATATAACGCTTGTATCAACGACTGGTTCGTCCCGTGAAATACTCGGGGTGTTTCTGGAGACGCCGGCGGTATATAATGAAATCATAGCACACGCCGTCGGTACGACTTACTTTAAAGAAGACATAGATACGATATTCGAAATTGGCGGACAGGATGCGAAGTATGTATGTTTAAAAAATAAAGTGCCGATTGATTATGCAATGAACGAGGCATGTTCTGCCGGGACCGGATCGTTTCTCGAAGAATCAGCGTCCGGCGATCTCAATATCACCAATGTGTGGGAGATCGGCGATATAGCCCTCCAGGCTGAACAGCCCCTTAAATTCGGCGAGCATTGTTCCGCGTTTATCAATTCCGACATCCGGAAAGCAATCCAGTACGGGGCTTCGCGTGCCGACATCACGGCAGGGATTATTACTTCCATCGTATCCAATTATCTGAACAGGGTCGTGGGGAATAGGACCGTAGGGAGCAGTATTGTGCTCCAGGGCGGGGTCGCGAAGAACAAGGCCGTTCCCCTCGCATTTGCGATGCTCCTTAATAAAAATATTACCGTTCCGCCGGACCCTGAACTCCTGGGGTGCTTCGGTGTGGGCATGCTCGCAAAGCAAAAGCACATTGATGGATTCATTGAAAAAGGGTCATTTACTATCGACGCCATCATGCAATCTGAAATCGTATATGAAAAAGAATTCACCTGCAAGGCGTGCGATAACTACTGCCCCATCCGCGTACTGAATGTAAATGGGAATAAGTACATGTTCGGCGGCAGGTGCAACAAATACGCTAACATCAGAAAGAAGAAAATTTTCGATGAAACAAAAATTTTCAATTATATTGAAAAACGGAACGATCTTCTTTTTAAAGAGTGCGCCCCGGATGCGGGTACTTTCATAAAGAAACGTGATTTCACGGTGGGCATACCGCGCGCTTTTTCAATTTACACCCTCTGGCCATTGTATTCCTGGTTTTTTCACGTTCTCGGCATTGAAGCGCGTCTCTCAAAAGACATTTCTGTCGAGGGGATGGCGCGTACAGAAAGCGATTATTGTTTCCCGGCCGAAATCGCGCACGGCGCCGTGCAGTCCCTTCTTGATGAAGGCGGGATCGATTATCTCTTTGTCCCTCATTTCCGCGACCTTGAAAGTTATGAGACCGACGTGCACGCAACATTCTGCCCGATAACGCAAGGCCTCCCTTATTATATAAAGAAGGCGTTTTTCGACGTGAAGGAAGAGAGGTTCCTTACGCCGATAATCAGCTTCAAATTCGGCATGGATAAGGCCCTCGAGGGTTTTGTCGAAATGGGGACCAAGCTCGGCATCCCGGCGTTTGAAATAAAAACAGCGTTCGAGCTTGCATATAACAAACAGCTCGAATTCTGGAACAGCTACAGGGAGATGGGCCGCAGGGCGCTGCAGGAAGCCAGGGACGCTGACCGTCCCGTGATTGCGGTACTGGGACGGCCGTACAACGCTTTCACACGCGATGCGAACATGGGTATACCACTCAAGTTCACCAGCCGGGGTTATTCGGTCATCCCGTTCGACATGCTTCCGTTTGAAAATGAAGAAATTTTCAAGAACATGTACTGGTATTACGGCCAGCAGGACATGAAGGCCAGCATGATGCTGAAAAATGAGAAAAACATTTTCATAACTTTCATAACAAATTTTTCATGCGCACCCGATTCATTCATGCTCCACTACATAAAATGGATCATGGGGACAAAACCCTTCCTTATTCTTGAACTTGACTCCCATTCAGCCGATGCCGGTGTTGATACCCGGGTCGAGGCATTTCTCGACATCATTGAGGGATACAAGTCAAAGTATACCGGCGAAGAACCGGAACGCTACGACAACGGACTGCGTTTTATCAATGACGGCAGAGAGAAGGTTCACCTGATCAATACGAAAACCAAAGAACGCATAAGTTTACATAACAATAAAAAAGTGAAAATGCTCCTTTCCAATATGGGACGCCTATCGGCAGAACTCCTTGCCGCGACGGTGCGAAGCTCGGGCATCAACGCAGAAGCGATGCCCGTTCCCGATACATTTACCCTTCAGATGGCGCGCAGCTACATGTCAGGAAAGGAATGCCTTCCGTCCCAGCTGGTTATCGGTAGCGCGCTGAAGTTTCTGTCTTCAGAGAAATACCGGAAGGATGAAATTTATCTGATTTTTGTGCCATCGACCACAGGGCCGTGCAGAACAGGGCAATATTTCGTTTTTTACGATAATTTATTCAGAGACCTCCGCATACCAAACGTTGTAACCCTGACCCTGGATTCGGACAATTCATACAATGAACTCGGGCCGAAGTTTTCGAAGCACGCGTGGTGGGCGCTGACAGTCGCAGACTACATGAAGGACATCGAGACCGCGCTCCGGACATGCGCCGTCGATCCCGTCGCTGCGATCGCCAAGTACGATGAGTTATGGCAGGGTCTTATTGATATATCTGAGAAAGACGCCTCCAAGATCATCCCTGAACTTAAAAATATTGCGAAAGAGGTATCAATGATACCCCTCAAGCGTTCGGCCTCTGACTGTCCCAAGGTCCTTGTCGTCGGTGAAATTTATGTCAGGCGCGACGATTTTGCCGTTGATGAACTGGTACGGCTCCTCAGCCGTAAAGGTATCATAGCAAAGGTTTCCGGGATCACCGAATGGATTTATTATTGCGATTGGGTCCGCAGGCATGACCTCGAGAAACGATTCGGTCTCCTCCCGTGGTACAAAAAACTTTTTTCAAGCGAATTGAAGGGGCTGATTCTCTGGAAAATTGAAGAGTGGTATAAACACCGCGTTGAACGCAGGGTCAAGGACGCCCTTTCAGTCACCGGGCTTGTTCCTTCGACGCCGCATGACATGGATGTGATCATGGGAAACACTGAAAAGCATTTCGTTAATAATGACCTTTACTCGGAAATCGCGGTATCGACCGGCGTCGCTTCAACAGCCATGCAGAGCGATTATTCAGGGATTGTGAATATTTCCCCCTTCGCGTGCCTTATCGGCAGGGTCATCGAGGGGCTTTTTACCCCATGGGCCAGGTCAAAACAGTTCCCGTCCATTTCGATTGAAATTGACGGGGATATTCTCCCTCCCAATGTCGTGAACAAGGTGGAGATATTCATGCTGAATGTCCTCAGGTTCAGGAACAATCCCAAGGTGGGTGACCTCGTTGAAAAGGTCATTGAAACCGATGTATCCCTGAACCGGAAGATCATCAAAAAATAGATTCAGTCAAGGGAATTCAGGTATAATCGTATCCCTTCCCAATACGAAGGGTGCCTGAATTCCCCCTCCGCTCGGACCGCCGAGATCCCCTTTTCAAATGCGGAGATTACGTCTCCCCCTCTGCTGATTCCGCGGTAGAACAATTCAATGAGCTTTGCGCTGTTCGTTTCCTTCACCCGGGTATCGTTGACGATCACGCCATACGCGTTGCGCGCTGCGCCATAACGGGCGGCGTCCCCGTAACCGGCGGCTGAAAAGTATATCGAACCGATAAAAACCATCCATGGACCATTCACCTGATCACCATAAGGTTTATCTTCAAGGAAGAAGTCCCCTTTCCGCATGTCGAATGTCATTTTCCCGGTGATGTGACAGATACCCCCCGCCGCTTTCGGGGCCTGGGAATAATCCATGCCGGACTCATCGACCGCGATTCTTCCAAGGTTCCCGGAGACATCTTCATCCTTCCCGGGTATAAGCGTAATTTTCATATCGCTATGAGAAGCGGCCGGGGCAAGGGACGGGAGCGATGCCAGGTATAATATCGCATAACGGTCGATCAGCATTGAACCCGGGCCGATTATTTCATAGGGGATTGGTTCAAGTTCCCTGTCTGCCGAAATGTAAATACGCCGGACCCCATTAAGGTCGTCAGACAGGGGCGAAAAAATTTTCCCGAGACTGACTGAGGAAGCGTTCGTATCAGTAAAATTGGCAAGCGCCTCATTGTATTTTTCAAGCACAGATACAGCGGCTGGATATCCGTTGCTAATAATGCGGACCTGGATTACGTCCTGCCGAACGAACCATAAAAAAATGTCGCTGTCAACTTTCGAGGCACAAAGGATGAGCTCATCGTTTCCGATGGAGCCCTGTATATCTTTTATATCGAAATCGATCGGGACCCCTGTCTTTCCTTGAAGGAGCGCCATC
>JBFZEZ010000346.1:0-3439 GCA_041306585.1 Spirochaetota bacterium
CGCTTTGACATACGATTATTATGTGGATGAGGATTTTTGCGCTGACGGGAAAAACGTGGAAGACCTGTATCTGCAATTCGGTATCGGGCATGCATTTACCCTCGTAAAAGGGGCCACGCTCAATCTCGGCCTTGCAGCGGGATTCTACAACGCGAGAAGCCTCGGGGAGAAAGTGCAGGGGATAAGCGATGTTCAGGCGTCCATCGGGCTCTCGGTTGCAGCAGGTATAGCAACCCTGAAAGGGGGGTTTAATTATGTGGCTGTACCCACGAAAGAATTTTATTCCATCGGCAATCATGACATTCATCGCTGGAATGCAACCTTTGGCGCCGCAATATCAATATAACCATCCTCCAAAAAAACATGAAGATTCGCAGGGGAAGTGGATGATCCACCCCCTGCGGCCTTTATTTACTGCATTACCGTTTACGGTTTGCGCGGGTCTTGACTCGTAACAAAATATCCCTACAGTGGCTATGATCTCACAGACCGAAGTGGGTGGATTTCATTCTATTTTCAAGAAAGCGGGAAACTTTCTTTATCAACCAATTTACCAAGTTCATTGCAGGCGAAATGTAAGTGCCGGTTGCCATGAGGGTACACTTCGGCCTGCATGATGGTTTCTATCGGGTGAATTTCCGGTACTTGATCCGGTGCGGCTGTTCGGCCGATTTCCCCAGGCGTTTTTTGCGTTCAGCCTCGTAGTCCGAATAATTTCCCTCGGTCCACCATACCGTTCCGTCATCCTCGAAGGCGAGGATGTGTGTGGCGATGCGGTCGAGGAACCAGCGGTCGTGGCTGATGATCACCGCACACCCCGCGAACGACTCGAGCGCCTCCTCGAAGGCGCGCATGGTGTTCACGTCGAGGTCGTTGGTGGGCTCGTCGAGCAGCAGGACGTTCGCCCCCTCCTTCAGTATGCACGCGAGATGCACACGGTTGCGCTCGCCGCCCGACAGTGAGCCGACCTTTTTCTGCTGGTCAGATCCCGAAAAATTGAAGCGGCTGACATAGGCGCGCGAATTGATTTCACGGCCGGCCAGTGTGAGCATGTCGCTGCCGCCCGAGATAACCTCCCAGATGCTTTTATCGGGAGCGAGGGTGTCACGCTCCTGGTCAACATAGGCGAGCTTCACGGTCTCACCCACGCGAATGCCGCCGCTGTCGGGCTGTTCCTTTCCGGTAATGATTTTGAACAGGGTCGTTTTACCCGCGCCGTTCGGACCGATGATGCCGATGATGCCCCCCGCCGGCAGATTGAACGAGACGTTCTCGAAAATGAGCCGGTCGCCGAAAGCCTTGGTGAGATTCTCGGCCTGGATAACCACGTCGCCGAGCCGTGGTCCCGGCGGGATGAAGAGCTCCAGGGTGGCCGAGCGTTTTTCGCCGCCCTGTGAAAGGAGTGATTCATAGGCGCTGATGCGCGCCTTCGATTTCGTCTGACGCGCCTTCGGGGTCATGCGTATCCATTCTAGTTCGCGCGCGAGCGTCTTCTGCCGGTCCGACTCCGCTTTCTCCGCCTGCTGCAGACTGACCTTTTTTTGCTCAAGCCATGACGAATAATTGCCCTTCCACGGAATGCCACGGCCCTGGTCAAGCTCGAGAATCCAGCCCGCCACGTTGTCGAGAAAATACCGGTCGTGGGTTACGGCGATGACCGTGCCCTCGTAATCGCGGAGGTGTCGCTCGAGCCATGCCACGGTCTGCGCGTCGAGGTGATTGGTTGGCTCATCGAGCAGCAGTATGTCGGGTTTCTGCAGAAGCAGACGGCACAGCGCGACCCGGCGTTTTTCGCCGCCCGAGATGACCCTGACCGGCGTGTCTCCCGGCGGACAGCGGAGCGCGTCCATGGCGATGTCGATGTCTGTGGCTATGTCCCAGGCGTCGAGCTTGTCGATCTCCTCCTGGAGTTCGCCCTGGCGTTCGACCAGTTTTTCGAGCTCATCATCCGAGAGGTCTTCGCCGAATTTTTCGCTGACCGCGTTGTACTCGTTGACCAGGTTGACCTTGTGCTGCAGCCCCTCCTCGGTCACTTCCCTGACCGTTTTGTCCGAATCTACGAGCGGCTCCTGCTCCAGGAAGCCGATGGTGAAACCGGGCGACATGGAGCATTCGCCCTCGTGTTCATTGTCGACCCCGGCCATGATGCGCAGCAGCGTGCTTTTTCCCGAACCGTTGAGACCCAGCACGCCGATTTTTGCCCCGTAGAAATAGGAGAGCGATATGTCTTTCAGCACCTGCCGGCTGCCGCGCATCTTGCCGACGCGGCTCATGGAATAGATTATTTTTTCAGCTTCGTTCGCCATCTGTTTGTCCTCGTTACTTGATTGGTATAATTACCGTCTGCGCAGCGGCAGGCGGTTTTTTACGGGTTTTACCCGCACGCGAATTCTCTTTTACTGCCAGATTCCCTTCGTTGTAAACATACACGTCGTGCGACGTGATGTTGACCGGCAGATATGAATCCCATCTGATGACTTTGCCACTCGATTTACAATAAACGGAATAATCAATATTATAATATTTTCGTTCAACAAGCATCTACTTGCCAGTGAACACCTCGGACAGGAATGATGGACTGGGCGGATCGCTGGAATCAGATGCTTCAACTTCCGCCGTGAACAACTCCCGGCTTTTTTCAATAATTACTGATGAGTAACAACAATAACCAAGAATCAAAAAAATCAATCAAAATTTGTAAAAATTGGTCAAACTGATTCAATTTTTACCCTTCACCCCCCCCAAAAAAAAGGGGCATACCTCACCATGCGGAATATATTGATGATCACCTGTTTCAGCCTCACAGCATCCCCGGAGATATCTGGAAGTCCCTCATGTATATTTTTACTTACGCTTATATCATGATACTGGAGCTGCATCCTGAAAAATTTCAAAGCTTCCTCAATAACACCCGCAGCATTAATATCCTGATTGACCGAATCTCCATCTCGTTCCAGCTTCCGGTCTGATCGCGTCCCGACTTATTGACCTTAAAAAAAAATCCTCGGACCCCGCAAATATTACATACATGTAAAATAACATTCATTATCAATAAAGTTTTGACCGAACTTTTGTAATAGGTCATTTATATGCGTGCCGATAAAAATCGGGAACGAGGTCATAGGCGCCCTCTCGGTTGACCGTCTCTACGATGATGGAATTGTGCTGGACGATGATGTCCGGCTGCTGACGATTGTCGCGTCCATCATAGCGCGGGCGGTACAGTTACGGCAGCAGGCCAATGAGGAAATTGAAAATGGACAGGTCTGCAATACCGGAACGACCGTCCTGATATTAGGTGAAAGCGGGGAGCTCCCCATGGCAATGCAGACAAAGCTCCTCAGGGTGATACAGGAAAAAAAGTTCGAACGTATCGGCGGAAATAATTCCCTGAAGGTTGATGTGCGGATCATAGCGGCAACCAACAGGAATCTCGAAA
>JBFZEZ010000347.1:0-2537 GCA_041306585.1 Spirochaetota bacterium
TGATGAGATTGGTGAACTTTTAATATCGAAAATAAAATCGGTATATCGGTCGAAGGTGCAGATAAACCGGGATGTCCTGAAACCGGTGAAATCAGAAACGGTACCTGTGAAAACAGAAACAGTACCTGCTTCAGTGGTGCATCCGCCGTTTGAGAAGTTTTCGAGTACCAGGATTGTCGGCATTGGGACTTCAACCGGCGGGCCATCTGCTCTGGTGCAGATATTTCAGGATTTTCCTGAGCATTTTCCCTCGCCGGTGCTGGTTGTACAGCATATGCCTGAAGGGTTTACGAAAGCTTTCGCCGAAAGGCTCGACATGAATTCGAATCTTACGATCAAGGAAGCTGAGGATGGCGACCTTGTTCTGCCGGGGCACGGATATATAGCGCCGGGGCATTCGCACATGGCGCTTTCCAGAAATGGGGGGGAGTTGAGACTCTCTATCTATAAAGGAGACAAGGTATCAGGGCATCAGCCGTCAATCGATGTCCTGTTTAAATCCATGGCTGAAACGGCTGGGAAAGAGTGCATTGCGATTATCATGACAGGGATGGGGAGGGATGGCGCGGATGGCATCAATAAAATCAGGAAGTCTGGGGGATACACAATTGCCCAGGATGAGCAGTCCTCAGTTGTTTATGGCATGAACAGGGTTGCTGTCCAGGAAGAAGCCATTGACGATGTGGTCCCATTGGATGGAATAGTGAAAAAAATTATCGATCAAATATAAGAATGATGGTAATTTATTAAATATTTTGATTGATTTTTTATAATAAATAGCATATAAATGACGATAGTATAATTATATGAAATTTTGTTGATCAATATTGGCCCATCGTTGATAATAGTTTTTAAGGTTTTATTTTGATAAATTATGGGGTATGTACATGGCAAGGGTTTTAATAGTTGATGATGCCAAGTTTATGAGGACGCTTGTTAAGGACGCCTTAATACCTGCGGGTCACGAAATAGTCGGCGAAGCTGAAAATGGGAATGAAGCTGTCGAATTATTTAAGAAATTAAAGCCCGACCTTGTAACCATGGACATAACAATGAGGGAAAAAGACGGAATTGAAGCCGCTGAAGAGATTTTGAGGATCGATTCCGGGGCAAAAATTATAATGGTGACCGCCCTTGGTCAGGAAAATTTACTTACAAAAGCGATTAAACTCGGTGTGAAGGATTTCGTAGTTAAACCTTTCCCGCCTGAAAGGCTCCAGAAAGCAGCGGAAAAGGCCCTTTCGTAACAAACCTCGTATTTTTACGCTATCTCTGAAATTGTTGTGGAAATTAATCGTTTCTACATATTTCATGTCGATTAATCAGGCCGCCCTAACTGCGCCTTTAAGGTATAAATATTTAATGGTTTTTCACTATGGAAGAGCTTATTGCTGATAATGAATTAATTGATCAGGATAGTCCACGGTATGTCATCCACATAGAGAACTTTGAAGGTCCTCTTGATCTTCTATGGGATCTCATAAAAAAGTCCAAGATCGATATTACCGAGATTACAATTTCCCACATTACCGAGCAGTATATTAATTATTTGAAACTGATGGAAAACCTGAATGTGCGCGTTGCCACCGAATTTATCTGGATGGCTTCTGAACTCCTCTTTTACAAAAGTAAGGCCCTGCTGCCCTCCGAGAAAATGGAAGATGAATACTTTGTACCCCCCCTTCCCCCTGAGCTGATTCAGAAACTGCTTGAATATAAGCGGTACCAGCAGACCGCGCAGGATTTGGGGAATAAATATGATATTCAGAATAATTTGTTTATCCGGACCAATAACATTGCTGAAATCGTCGGTCAGGAGGATTATGTTGATGTCTCGCTGTTTGATCTTCTGAAGGCGTTTGCTGATGTTATCGAGTCTATGACTGTGATAGAGCAGGAGGAGATCATTTTCGATGAAATCCTGGTAAGCGACCGCATCGAACACATCACCCAGCTTTTGAAAGAGCAGGAGATCGTTCTTTTTGCTGACATTTTCTCAGCGGTCCCGAGCAGGGCTGAAATCATAGCCACGTTTCTTGCGATGCTGGAAATGACGCGGATGAAGATTATCAGGGTGGTGCAGCAGAAAACATTCGCCGATATCCGTCTTGTGCGAAATTTTTCGCTTGATGAACTTCCCTCAAAGCAGATTATGCCCGAGGAATATTAGGATATAAAATATTTTTTTACTCATGTGCAATTGAATAATATTTACTGAAGAGCCCCCTAAATCCACCGGAGGTTTTGCCGGTTTTGAGGTCATATGGATAACGAGAACACATTAGAAACTGAAAACGAAGAAACTGCTGCGGAGGGCGGCGCCGACGGTATTTCTGAGGAAGCCCATTTTGCCTCTGAAGTCGAAAATGAAGATGATGATTCCGATGGTGACGTCGAAGCCGATGATGATAAAGACGAGCTGTCTCTCAAGGGATTATTTGAGGCAGTCCTCTTTCTCAGTAATGAATCCCTCCCGATATCGTTCTTTGTTAAAAATTTTTCCATTGACCCTACCCAGGCAAAGATTATCATTGATT
>JBFZEZ010000348.1:0-4665 GCA_041306585.1 Spirochaetota bacterium
TGTTTAAGTTAAAATTGTTCTTGCCGGCCACCCCCAGAGGGGCAATGCCATTAAGTTAAGGGAAAACCCTGATTACGGCCCGCCTACGAGGGGCCGAGAGCGGTTTTTTTTCCGGGCTTCACCCTGAACCCCTATTTTTTAAATGATAAAATCTCTTAACTTAATGGCATTGCCCCACCGGGGGTGGCGTAAGAAAGATATATTCACTGAATGCCCCAAGGCTCTGACCCCGAGGGTCGAAATGATGAATATACCCCAGTCCTGAATACTGTTGATACAGTAAAAACATGGACATCTTTTCAATAGGGTTTTTTTTATATACCGGGTATAGCCCCTTTTTTGTGATAATTTGTTGACAGTTCCAATCGTCTCGGTAATTATCTCGGTTATGTTCATATTGGAATCCTCCTTTTTTATGGTTTAGGAATAATTACTGATTTATAGTTGATTTTTTTTTGATTTGATTATAGTCGTCTCCGTATGCGCCAAGAAACTGGCGGCTGTCAGTGATAAAATACGTAGACCGAGATCTATATGGTTTCCACTTTCTTACGCACTGATAGCAATGGAGTTGTTCTACTCAATCATTTTATGTATGCAATAAAGGTATCTGATGAATCCTGTACTGAAAAGTGTTTTAGATGAATGCTTCTGGGGAGATTATATAATTTCTCCTGACGAAGCTGAAAAAAAGTTAAAATCAAACGATAAGGATTTTTTAAAATTTTTTATAAACCGGATCATATCGGAAAGCTCGTTTGCGAGCGCACGATTAAAATTTTTGTTTTCTAAAAAACAGCTAGAAGAATTGCTTCCCATAAGTTCCTCTTCTCCAAGAATTCAGCACAAAATAAAACTTGTCCGTTCAATTTTATTAAAAGACATACCCGGAGGCGTCAGACCGTGGGCAGTATAATACATTATGATGACCTATACAAAGCTCAAGATAAAGCCCTCTACTGCCTCTCTCAAATGGATACGGCTTTCTATTTAACTGGGGGCACCTGTATTCATCGTTTTTACGTCAATAAAAGATATTCTGATGATCTTGATTTTTTTTGCAATGATAACGATTTATTTCGCGATTACGCACGAGATGTAATTGCCCAGCTTAAATCCTTATCCAGTCACTATGAAATTATTTTTGATACACGAGATTTTATCAGAATAAAATTGGATGGAATGTTAAAAATAGATTTTGTCAATGACCGGGTTTACCGGCTTGGAAGATCTGAAAAAAGCAAGGAAGGATATAAAATCGATAACATCTACAATATTCTTGCCAATAAAATTACTGCCGTGACCGGCCGTGATGAACCAAAGGATATCTTTGATATTTTTACCATTTCCAACAATTTTCCTATATCATGGAACACAATTATTGAAGCAGCTTTGAAAAAATGTTTTTTTGAAAAGGATTTTCTCATCGATAGATTGGGATCTTTTCCATTGCATTTGCTTGATAATTTAGCTGTTATTGATCGAGCATATATTGACGATGTTAAGAAAGGAATTTCAGAGATTGTTAATTCAATAATGAGAGAGTGTTAGTAAGGAAAACCTTCAGGTTTTTCTTAAAATCACCTCATACCTGATCCTCCAGCCCGGCTTTCTGCCAACTCAAGGCTCTGACCCCTGGATTGGATGATGACCCCGGTATCAGGAATTCCGGAATTAACCCCACAACCACCAGGCTAAACCAACCTACTCATACCGCAAAGATTCAATAGGACTCAACCGCGACGCCTGGACCGCGGGCCAGAGCCCGAAACAGATCCCGATCAGAATCGAAAACATCGACGAGAGGAGAACCGCAAACGGAGAAATCTTCACAGCCCACCCTGCCATGCTGGAAATAGCGATTGAAATCCCCGAACCGGACAGAATGCCCAGAATCCCGCCTGAAAAAGTCAGCAATGCCGCCTCAATAAGAAATTGAAGAAGAATGTCCCTGCGCCGTGCCCCGATCGCCTTGCGGAGGCCGATCTCCTTTATTCGTTCCTTAACTGAGACCAGCATGATATTCATGATGCCGATCCCGCCGACAATAAGGGAAATCGCGGCGACAATCCCGAGGAGCAGGCTCATCGTCCTTGTGGTGCTCGTTATCATGTTGCGGATTTCAGCCACATCGCGGATTGAGAACGCATCCTCGTTGTCCGGATCAATACGGTGTTTTTTTCGTATGAGCGATGATACCGCATCAATCGCAGAATCGGTAAACTCGGGTGATTTCACCTCGACATCAATGGAGTCAAAGTATTCTTTCCCGTAAAGCCTGTACATGGCCGTGGTAACCGGGACCACAGCAACGTCATCCTGGTCGTGGAAGAAACTCGCACCCTTGACCGGAAGGACCCCAATGACGAGAAAATTCACCCTGTTAATTTTCATGGTACGCCCAACTGGATTTTCACCTCCGAAGAGATTCTTGATGACCGTCGCTCCAATGACCGCAACCTTCTTTCTCGACCTGACTTCGTCGTCAGTAAAAAAACGTCCACTGATAGGAACAGCTGAACGCATACTTGCATAATCGACGCCAACACCTACAACCTGCGTGTTCCAATTGCTGTTGCGGTATACCGCCTGTGCCCGCCCGTTCACCGAAGGGGAAACTCGCCTAACCTCTGGAAGTCGTGAAATATCATGCACATCCTGCTGGGTGAAACGAACAGTCATACCTTCAGACATTGCCACCCCCATGTGGCGCGGGGAACCGGGTCTGATGGTAAGAAGGTTTGACCCCATGGAACTTAAGCTCTGTGTGATGGCGTTCTTGGCCCCCTCGCCGATGGCGAGCATTGATATCACAGCTGCCACACCGATCAGGATGCCAAGCATCGACAGAACGGACCGCAACTTATGGGAAACGATCGATCCCACTGCCTGACGCAGATAATCAAAAAATTCAGCCGACGCGAAATACGAATGCTTTCTCCCGAATATATCGTTAAGCGACATGCCCCGCGCCGGGCTGCCGGTTTTTTTCTTTTTCGATTTCTCGTCCGAAATAATCTTGCCGTCGCGCATACGGATAATCCTTTTCGCCCGGGCCGCGACGTCCTGTTCATGCGTCACCATGATGATTGTGACGCCATCTCTATTAAGATCATCGAGGATCGTCATGATCTCCTCTTCGCTTTTTGAGTCGAGGTTCCCTGTCGGTTCGTCGGCAAAAATAATGAGGGGTTTGTTGACCATCGCCCGCGCAATCGCGACCCTCTGCTGCTCGCCCCCGGAGAGCTCGTTCGGGTAATGATCCGCACGTTTTTCGAGCATGACCTGCCTCAACCTGGACCCTGCTTCTTCAGCGAAATCGCGGGTGCCTGCGTAAACCATGGGAAGCCCGGCGTTTTCAAGGGCAGTCATGCGGGGGAGGAGATTGAACTGCTGGAACACGAAGCCGGCCACATGATTGCGTAAAAGGGACAATTCATCGTCATCGAGGCCGGTGATGTCCCTGCCAAGCAGAAGGTAGCGGCCGGAATCCGATTTATCGAGGAAACCGAGAATATTGAGAAGGGTTGATTTCCCGGAACCTGAATGGCCCATGATCGCGACGAACTCCCCCTCATCAATTGTTATGGACACATCGTTCAGCGCGTGCACCTGCACCTTGCCTGTGTCGTATACCTTCGAGACATGCTGGAGTTCTATCATGAGATCACCTCATCCTCTTAGGACGTTGAGGCATAAAGGGGTTCGTGCCTTCCTTCTTATCGAGCGGAATCACCTTTTGGGAAATTACCGCTATCCTATCGTCATCTTTTATCCCGCCTGTTATCTCTATGTTTTGATCATCGGCGATCCCGGCGCTCACCTCGCGTTTCACGGGGCGGGCGTCCTTGCCGGGCATGACCCAGACGTAGCTCTTCATGTTCTCATTCACAACAGCGTCGATCGGAAGGAGCAATGCGTTCTCCTTCGTCGTTTCTATGATGTCAATGTCGGCGCTCATGCCCGACCGGTACACCGCCGGCACTTTTTCAGGGATGATATCGACTTCGTACATCGTCACGTTATTCGTTATCTTCGATTCATACGATATGAGCCCGACCCTCCCCCGCACATTGACGTCCGGATAGGCATCGAGCTTTATCATAACAGACTGTTTCTCGCGGACCCTTCCGATATCGGTTTCGTCAACATCCGCCCGCACAATGAGCCTGTCCGACAGCACAAGAATCGGCGTCCCCTCGGTCACCGATTGACCCGGCTCAACCGAGCGCACGATCACCGTCCCTGAAATGGGGGCCACAATCGGGATAGGCTTGTACGCATCCTCCCAATACTTCATCGACGCCGCCCCCTGGGCACGCGCCGCATCAATCAGCGCAGCGCGGTCGGTCGAACTGAGCCAGGCGAGGATACGCCCCTTCCACACCTTCTCCCCTTCGTTCACAAGGACCTTTTCCACCCTGCCGCCTATCTCCGGTTTAATTTCAACGCGGTTCTGCGGGAGCACGGTCCCGGTCGTGGATATCACGGAACGCATGACCCCCCGGTGAGGGACGACAACACGCGCGACAGTCATGCCTGCATCCCCCCCCTTTCTTTTTAAAAACAAAACAACCGCAATAACAAAAATCAGGGCAATAATAAGTATCCAGATAATATTCCTATTTTTTTTCATGGCTGAGCGTCTCCCCTTTCGCATAATAC
>JBFZEZ010000349.1:0-8633 GCA_041306585.1 Spirochaetota bacterium
ACGCAGCGCTGATGGCAATAAAGAGGTGCGATCCGCGGCGTGAGGTGGTTGTGATCGATTCTAAGGAGTGCGAGCTCATGCACCCGTGCGGTATCCCGTATTCCCTTGAAGGCGTTGTACCGGCAGAGAAGTTATATCAAAATATCAATCTGGCTGCAATGAAAGTGACCCGGATTAAGGCCAGGGCCCTGACGATAGACCCGGGATCGAAGATGATCAGGACGGATTCACCCGAGAACAGGGAAGTCCCGTTCGGTACACTCATCCTCACTCCAGGATCCCGGCCCGTAATCCCCTCTATTCCGGGGATCGATGGAGCGATGGGCCAGGGGCTTTTTACCCTTACAAACGTTGATGATCTCAGGATGATACAGGGGTATCTCCCTCGAGCGAGGAAAGGTGTCGTAATCGGCGCAGGCGCCATCGGTCTTGAAGCTGCATACGCATTGCGAAAGCATCTTGATGTAGTGACTGTGGTCGAGATGAAGGAACATGTACTCCCGGGAGTACTCGACGCTGATATGGCTCAATTGACCGAAGAGCACCTGGCGGGGATGGGAATAGTTCTTCTTCTTGGGACCCGGGTTGATAAGATTTTATGTAATGACCGTTTCAGTGGCGTCCAGGCAGGAGGGGCCTTGCTTGATGCCGACATCTGCATATGCGCCGCAGGCTTCGAGCCTGATCTCACACTGGCGAATTCCTGCGCGATCGCGGGCGGACGAAATGGCGTCACGGTGGATGAAATGCTTAAAACATCTCTTCCGGACGTGTTTGCCGCTGGGGATGTCGTTTCAAGCAGGTCAGTAATTGACGGGGCCCCGATCTCTGCCAGGCTTGCCACATCCGCGTATCGGCAGGGGACGGTTGCAGGCATAAACGCTGCAGGAGGGAAAGAGGTGTACCGTGGGAGTGCCGGGACATTTGTAACTGAAATTGGCGGGCTCGAGGTAGCGGGCACAGGATTCACGAGCGATACTGCAAAGGCCCGCGGGTTTGATCCTGTTATTGGAAAAATCAAGAGCGGCATTCTTCCCGAATATTATCCGGGAAACGAAGATATAAGCGTGAAAATTATTTTTGACCGCGCAACCGGGAAACTTCTCGGTGCACAGGCGACAGGCAGACGAGGCGCTGCCGGGCGGATTAATGTCGTCAGCGCCGCCATCGAGTTCGGCGCAACAGTAGATGACCTTTCCCGTGTTGAACTTGCTTACTGCCCCGCTGTCAGTGAGGTGTACGACCCCCTGCTACGCGCGGCAGATTTCGGTATAAGGAGATGGAAACGGTGACTAAAAGGACTTCGCTCTATAATGAACATATTTCACTCAGGGCCCGGATGGTAGAGTTTGCCGGCTGGGAGATGCCGGTCATGTATTCGTCGATACTGGACGAGCATCATGCAGCAAGGAAGGCGGCGGCCATTTTTGACGTGTCGCACATGGGCGAGATAGCCGTTCAGGGTGACGGCGCCAGAAGGTTTATCCAGGGGCTCATACCAACGACCCTCGATAAACTCGTACCTATGAAAGCAATGTATTCAGTGCTTCCCAATGAGAAGGGGGGTGTGATCGATGATCTTTTTGTATATATGATATCACCGCGGGAATTCCTCCTTGTTGTCAACGCAGGGACAATCGCTAAAGACCTTGCATGGCTCAATGCCCACGCTGTCCCGGGGGTTGAAATTTCAGATTTATCAAGTGTTATTTCAAAAATTGACATTCAGGGCCCGTTGTCAAGACAGATCCTCTCCCGCGTAATTTCATGGGAAGGCCTTGAAAACCTCGAACGCTTCAGGTTCGGCTATACCGTATTCGGGGGTGTGAAGGTGCTCGTATCCCATTCAGGATACACCGGGGAAGACGGTTACGAGATTTACATTGACAATTCCACAGCCGTTCTTATGTGGCAGTCTCTCCTTGACGCCGGCAGGGAAGACGGCCTGATCCCGGCAGGGCTCGGCGCCCGCGACACCCTGCGGCTTGAGTCATCCTATTCGTTATACGGCCACGAGCTGACCGATGATATTTCCCCGGTCGAGGCGGGCCTGTCGTGGCTGGTGAATGCAGATGATGATTATACGGCGAAAACAATTCTTGAATCGCAGAAAAACGGTGGCGCTTCGCGCGAACTTGTTTGTCTCGAACTCGTCGGGCGCGGCGTGCCGCGTGAAGGATACGAAATAGAACGTAACGGAGAAAAGATCGGCGTAGTGACGAGCGGGGCCTTCTCGCCGACCCTTCAAAAGGGGATAGCCATGGCCCTTGTAGCACGCTGTTCACTATCGGCCGGGGACGCGGTTGACATGGTCATCCGTGGGAAAAAGACCCCCGCGATTGCGGTAAAACGGCCGTTTTATAAATATCATGGAACATAAAAAAATGGAGGCGGATAATGAGCATTGTACGTGAAGACTGCAGGTATAGCAAGGACCATGAATGGATCCGGATGGAGGATGAGTTAACCGGGGTGTGCGGCATAACCGACCACGCTCAGGAAATGCTTACAGATATCGTATTTGTGGAGCTCCCTGAAACGGGCATTGAGGTAAAAAAGGGTTCACAGGTTGCCATCGTTGAATCGGTCAAGGCGGTGTCGGATGTGTATGCCCCGGTAGATGGGGTGATCACAGCGGTAAATAGCGGACTCGAAGACGCCCCTGAAAAAATAAATGCCGATCCTTACGAGGAGGGTTGGCTTTTTAAAATTGAATTAAAGAGCGCCCTTGCGTTTGAGGAACTCATGGGGCCGGAGGAATATGTCGAATACGTGGAATCGCAGGGGTAAGTATGTATACAAGTATTACTGAAAGCGATAAAAAAAGCATGTTGAAATCGATTGGAGCAGGATCTGTGGATGAACTATTCGCCGATATTCCTGCATCCATCCTCCTGAAGAAACCCCTTGATCTCCCGGCGGCGTTATCAGAGATGGCCTTGTTTGAGCATATGAAATCTGTCGAAAGAAGCAATGCAGCCCCGATTTCACTCCTCGGCGCCGGGGCGTATCGTCACTATATACCGGCAGTTGTGAACCATCTTGCGGGCAGGTCGGAATTTTACACGGCATATACCCCCTATCAGCCAGAGGTGAGCCAGGGTACCCTGACGGCGATCTTTGAATTTCAAACGATGATGTGCAGGCTTACAGGGCTGGATGTGGCGAATGCAAGCATGTATGACGGCGCCACGGCCCTTGCCGAATCGATCATTATGGCGCTCAGGTCAAATAACAGGAAAAAGGTTGTTGTAAGCGATGCTGTCCATCCCAATTACAGGGAAGTAATAATGACGTATTGCGGTGCTGCAGGATATGAATGCGTATTCGTCGCCTCGTCTGGGGGTGTTACCGCTGCAGCCGATATAGAGCGGGCCATTGACAGCTCCACGGGCGCGGTTGCAGTGCAGAACCCGAATTTTTTCGGCTGCATAGAAGATATCGCCGCCGTTGCCGAAGTCGCTCACGCACACAATGCAGCTGCGATCATGTCTGTTCTTGAACCCCACAGCCTTGCCCTTCTGAAGAAGCCCGGCGCCCTGGGGATCGACATAGTATGCGGTGAAGCGCAAGGATTCGGCAACCCGATTGGGTTCGGCGGACCGATGCTCGGGTTTATTGCGGCAAAAAACGACTATATGAGAAAGATCCCGGGGAGGCTTGTGGGGAAAACCACTGATGATGACGGCCGGGAAGCATATGTGCTCACCCTTCAGACGCGGGAGCAGCACATCAGGCGGGACCGTGCGACCTCAAATATCTGTACAAACGAAGGGTTGTGCGCCCTCAGGGCTGTCATATATCTTTCATATTACGGGAACAAACTGCGAGACCTCGCACTGTATAATCATAAAAACGCCGTTTATGTGAAAAATCTTCTGATCGGCAAAGGATTTACTCCTGTCTTCACCAGTCCATTCTTCAACGAATTCGTTGTCCATTTCGATAACATGGCCTCAGTGTATGAAAAATTCCGGAGGAACGGGGTTGTTCCGGGGCTGCTTCTGGGGGATTATTATCCTGAATTGGATGACTGCCTTCTCGTAAGTGCGACTGAATGCCTCGGCACAGGCGAGATAGAACACATGATGAACATTCTGGAGAAAATATGAGCGTAATATTTAAACACAGTAAGACAGGGAAAAATACCGTGCGACTCCCCGAACTGCCGGCCGATATAGCGATGGAGATCCCGGAGATGTATCTCAACGACGGGCTTGATCTCGTGGATGTTTCAGAGGTCGATATCGTGCGTCATTATACGCGGCTCTCGCGTATGAATTTCGGGGTCGATACAGGAATGTATCCCCTCGGGAGCTGCACCATGAAGTACAACCCGAAGATAAATGAGGACATCGCTTCACTCCCGGGATTTTTAAACATTCATCCGTTATGCGGCAATGACCTTTCACAGGGGGCCCTGCGGGTCATGTTTGAACTTAATCAATATCTCTCTGAAATTACCGGCATGGCCCGTTTTTCTCTTGCCCCGGCAGCGGGGGCCCACGGCGAGCTTGCGGGTGTCATGATTATAAAAAAATACTTTGAGATGAGGGGCGAAAAGCGGACGGTCATTCTGATTCCTGATTCGGCGCATGGGACCAACCCCGCGTCGGTCGCGATGTGCGGTTTAACCGTGCGAGAGGTCCCGTCGACCCCCGAGGGTGATGTCGATATCAATGCCCTTGCGGGAATGCTCGACTCATCGGTTGCGGCCATGATGCTCACCAGCCCGAATACCCTGGGGCTTTTCGACCGGAACATACTCAGAATATCCGAACTTCTTCATAAGAATGGATCCCTGTTCTATGGAGACGGTGCGAACCTGAATGCTGTTGTCGGTACCCTGCGTATGAGCGATCTCGGTTTTGATATTATCCACGTCAACCTGCATAAGACTTTTTCGACCCCGCATGGAGGGGGAGGCCCGGGGTCAGGGCCTGTCGGGGTGTCAGCCGAGCTGGAAAAATTTCTGCCGGTCCCCCTGATTGAAAGAGACGAGGATGGTTATCGACTTGAACAAGACAGTCCTGATTCAATCGGCAGGATACATTCTTTCTACGGAAATTTTTTAATTATCCTCAGGGCATACGCTTACATAAGGAGCCTTGGAGGGGAAGGCCTGCGCGATGTCTCCCGAACAGCCGTTTTAAACGCCAATTACTGCATGTCTCGCCTTCGGGACGATTTTCATCTCCCGGTGAAACGAACATGCATGCATGAGTTCGTCCTCTCTGATAAAGACCTCCCCAATGGCGTCACTACTAACGATATCGGAAAGCGCCTGCTCGATCACGGTTTTCACGCACCGACGGTGTATTTCCCCCTCCTGATCCCCGGCGCCATGATGATCGAACCGACTGAAACTGAAAGCATGGAGAACCTTGATGCTTTTATTGATGTCATGAAGGGTATTAAAAAAGAAATTATTGAAAATCCTGATGCGGTAAAAAATGCGCCACTCACAACACCGGTGAAAAGGGTTGATGCTGTGACAGCCGCACGAAAGCCGGTCCTGCGATGGGAAGAGTAGTACAGCGGAAACCACCCTGGGCCGTGTTCAGGATACCCGGCGGGGCGTCGTATACCTCGCTCAAGGGAATAATCGATTCACATGGACTCCGCACCGTCTGCTCTGAAGCGCGGTGTCCGAACAGGGCGGAGTGCCATGACGCGGGGACAGCAACATTTCTCGTTCTGGGAGACAGGTGCACAAGGAATTGCCGATACTGCTCAATAGAAAAAGGGGAACCGCTCCCCCCGGATGCGGGCGAACCTGCGAGGGTGGCCCAGGCGGTAAAATCGCTTAACTTGAAATATGCGGTCATCACATCGGTAACGCGGGACGATATCGCGGACGGCGGGGCATCTCATTTTGCAGCTGTTATCTGTGAAATACGGTCGATCGCGCCGGAATGCGGGGTTGAGGTACTGGTCCCTGATTTCAGGCGGAATATGGAGTACGCGGTTCAAACTATAGCAGCGTGCAGTCCACGGGTGATCAATCATAATATTGAGGTCGCGAGAAGTAAATTCAGGGAACTGAGGCCTGGGGGCAATTATGATGCTTCGCTGACCCTCCTTCGTATTATAGCACAATCAGGGACCGCGGCTAAAAGCGGGCTCATGGTGGGCTTCGGCGAGAGTATGCTTGATGTCAGGCAGACCCTTGAAGATGTACATTCCACAGGGTGTGAAATAATTACGGTTGGTCAGTATCTTCAGTCTCACAGGAGCGGATACCAAGTTGAGAAATTTTATCATCCTGATGAATTTAAAGAAATTGAAGCGATGGCCAGGTCAATTGGATTTACAAAAATTCTGGCCGGTCCCCTGGTCAGGAGTTCATATCATGCGGGTGGGGCGTGAAAAATGCCGGGATTAAGAAGAAAGGTCATAAAAAAGCCGGGTGAGGAGATGGTTAAGGTTTTCTATCAGGAATCCGGGGGGAGAATTCACGATATCGTTATTGCCGGGGATTTTTTCATCCATCCCAGTGAGGCTATTGCTAAGATCGAGGGTGGGCTCTTTAATTGCCCGATTGAGACCCATGCGATGTCAAAGAAACTTGAGGAAATCATTATGTTAAACCGCATCACCCTGCAGGGTATATCTATTGATACTATAGTGCAATCAATACTTGAAGCTGAATGAAAACCCTTAATCAACCACAATTAATTAAAAAAATCGGCTTGATTTTTCTTATATAAATTAGTATATTATAATTAGAAATTATTGATTTATCATTAAGGATAGTATCCCTCATTTGCTGGATGATTTCTGTCATTGAGGGGGCGGGGGAGAGGGAATAGCTGATCATGATGAATGTTCCCCGTAGAAAGGCATAAAATTGGAGGTTATGCATGAATGCGGAAATTTTTCTTAAGAATATCGTTAACATATTGTTAGTTGCGATTGTGCTGCAAGTGGCTGTAATGTCAGTTTTTTCTTTGAAGATAATAAAGGATATTGCTGGAAGGCCTCTTGATTCGGCCAAAGATATTATCATTTTGCTGATATCTCTTTACCTCTGCTGGAAGGTCCCTTTTTTAACGGTTTTCAGGGGTACGGGACTTGCCGTGCCGCACATTTTTGATGTGGTCATGTGCGCCCTGATGCTCTCCCGTTTTGTGGCTTTTGTAGATTCATTTTTTCAACGGTTGAAACTCGGATAAGTGAATTAATTTACATAGTGTAGATTCGACCTGCTATGGCCAGCATATGCATAATACTTGCAGCTGGTTATTGCAGTTTCTTCCCTGTTTTTTCTCGTCTGATTTCAGGTCCATTTCATCGACCACGTTTTTCATTGTATCATTTTCCTCTACAGATTTACTCGATAACCAATCAATGCTGGTCTTATTGTGTGCCCCATGTTGTCCATTTGCTTTATTGCTATTTGATGTCCAACTATTGCAACTCGAGTCAGCAATGAAGTCCCCATGTATATCTGATCCTGACCACCAGAACGATGAAGCAATATCTGCCTGTTTTAAAGTGGCAAAAAGTTCTGCTTGGCCAAGAAGATCAGACCAACTGGATGCTATACGGATGCCGGTCTGGCCCCCTATTTCGAAATCAGCTGGCAGTTTATGATTAACGGGGAAATTCGAGACGGCATCATTTTTGTCAATGCTGATAAATGCGTGTATATTTTCCAGTGAGCACCCCAGACTCGGGTTAACAGCATCCCTGCATAGCGCATCGGCCTGATTTCGTGCAGATTCATTAATATTTGATGATGATGTTATCAGGTTACCATCATGTTTGCCGGCGGAATACATATATATGTATTTTTCATTGACCGTGGTCACTGAAATCATTGCATAGGATGCCATATGGCCGAATGTATCTTTGACCAATATATTGAAATAATACGTTGTGGCGCTTATGAGTTTTGTAACCTTGAAGTTTGTCCTGGTTTTGGTCCAATTCAGAATGATAACGCCGTTATCGAGAATTTCATCTATGGTCTTAATATTATTTTCATCAGACTGGTAAACGCTATATGTTAGTTCCTCCTGAGGTGTTGTTTTACTCACAGCCTTCACCCAGGATATCATTACGCTTTCTGATTTTAGTTGAGAAATGGTTATCAAACCGTTCTTGCCGGGAACAGGCGGGTATATGGTCTCCGGTTCTAATCTCTCAAGGAATGAGTCATTGCATGCTGTGAAAAACATGAATGCGTAAAAGCAGATTGATGCTGGATGAAGAAAATACTATGTGATTGGTTTTTTCATGCTTACTAGCCTTCTTTAAGGGAAATACTCATGATTTCCCCTAAAGTTGGAATAAAGGTTTAAAAAATGATTCAACTTTTTTGTTATATTTTTTTCAATCCAACTCCTATTAAATCTAACTCCTATTAAATTATTTTTAAAGCATATATTTTTTTAGTGTTTTTTTGTATGTAATGACATTAAAAATGTCGATAGTTTTTTGTCAATAGAAAATCATGAAATTAATTTTTTTATTCAATTTGCCCCCTTTTTTATCAAGAAAACTGTAAGGCGGATAATCGATTTCTCCACCAACGATTATGGTGCTTTTCCCTGATTGTGCGTGATTTACATTTTTTTCGGGGATTTCGTTTGAAAAAAGTGTATTGGTTGAAAATATTGCAACTAAAA
>JBFZEZ010000350.1:0-2668 GCA_041306585.1 Spirochaetota bacterium
TGGCTGGACGGTAAAAATGCTACTATGTCGCCGATTATTTCTCCCTGGTGAATGAGCTTTTATTCTGGATAGATTCTGATCCTGGGGGCGATGGATTCATAAAGAAAGAAGAATGTACTGACCCCGAAGCGCTATTTAATCTTTTCATATTTATCTTTAGCTGAATCGATCGTTTTCCTCATCTTGTCGATATTCTCGTTATGCATCATCCCCTGTGCCTTATCAACAGCTTTTTCCACCATCTCTTGTGGTGAATCTGATGAACCGCATTTACATCCATTGCAGGATGAGTAATAGAGAGGTATCGATAACATTAAAACAGCAAGGATAATTGTTTGAATTTTCATACATCCTCCAGAAGGGGATTTATTTATTATATTTATTGCATACATACGAAGAGGATTCTGTCAATATGTTTATTGCATTCAAAGGACCGTTATCAACAGAAAAATAGCAATCTGCATTATAATAAAACAAGCGCATCAACAGCGATTGGTTTCCCTTTATGAATAATAAGGGGATTGATATCTATCTCCCGTATGGCGTCATTGTTCATGGCGAGATTGCCGATTCCAACTAAGGCCTTTTTCAGCAATTCACGGTCTACAGGTTCCCCGCCGCGGAATGCCCCGAGAATTTGTTTTGTTTTGATCTCCTCAATCATCTCATCAGCGTCAGCATAAGAGAGGGGCGCCACGCGAAAAGTAACGTCCCTGAGGGCTTCAGCGAAAATACCGCCTAGCCCGAACATGACGCACGGTCCAAACTGAGGGTCCCGGTTCATACCGATTACAAGCTCACGGCTGCCTTTTATCATCTCCTGGACCAGTATCCCGTCGATTTCAGCGCCTGTGCTTTGTATGTAATCATAGGCGGTTTCAACTTCTTCTCTCCTCATCAGGTTGAGTTTTACGAGGCCGCTTTCGGTTTTGTGGGCTATCGAATCGGATGAACCTTTCAGCACAACCGGATACCCGATTTTATCGGCAAAATCAACCGCTTCCTCTTTTGTGCGGGCAACGGTCTCTTGTGTAATTAGAATTCCGGCGCCTTGGACTATCAGTTTTGATTCATATTCATTGAGGGCTTTTTTTCCATTCCGCAGGGCCTTTTCGATGATTGGGTTCATACTGCGACCTCCTTTTTCGATAAACCCTGGTGATGTTTACAGGATACCGCAAGGGCCTGTACCGCCTCTTCTGGTGATTCAAAAATGGGTATCATGTATTTTGTCCGTATGTCGATTATCCGTTTAATGGCATTGGGGATATATATCGCCGCAGGTTTGTCGTATGTATTACAAAGTTTGATTATATCAATGATGGAAGTGATGACAACATCCTGCCAAACGTTGGGAACAGCAAGTATGCCGTCAATTTCTTCCGATTTGAGCAGAATCTCAATCACATCAGTGTATGTTTTCATTGTTAATGTCGGACCGATATCAACAGGGTTTTGAGTATTGAACAATTTTCCTGTGGCAGTCAGTTTGTTCTGTGTCTCAGGGGTTAGAGCAGGGACTGTAAACCCTTCACTAACCAGCAAATCAGCTGTGATCCCGCCGAAGGCCCCTGAATTGGTAAAGATAGCGATGCGTTTGCCTTTCAACAGCGGCATATGCGTGAAAATTTTTGGAAGAGTGTGGAGTTCACCCGGCGCCTTCAGACGTATTACTCCGGCCTGCTTGCAGGCGCTGTCGAAGATGATATCATTGATCGCCAATCCTGCAGTATGGGACCGGGCCGCGTTTGATCCTTCCGATGTCCGTCCCACCTTGAAAATGAGGATCGGTTTTGTCGTCTTTCGCGCTGCTGCCATGAACCTGCGGCCGTCGCTTATACTCTCGAGGTAGAGCCCTATTACCTTGCATCCCGGGTCTTTGCTGAAATATTCGATCATATCGCACTCGTCGACATCCGCCTTGTTTCCGATGCTGATCATTTTGTTGAAGTTGGTCACATCAGATTGAAAGGAGTCGATAATCAGGGCCCCAATTCCTCCGCTTTGAATTACATAGGATATTTCACCCTGGCGCTCTACCGCTTTATCATACATACCGGGAAGGAACCCATAAAAGCAGCAGAATTTATTTTCTGCATTGCATATGCCAAGGCAATTGGGGCCAACATAACGGATGCCGTATGAGCGGCAGATTTCATCAAGCTCTTTTTGGAGTTTGTCGCCATCCCCCCTTTCCTCGGAAAAACCGGCGCTTTCAATGATGATGCGGCGGATGCCTTTTTCACCGCAATCGCGAGTAAAAGCCGGCACATGTTCAGCGGCAACGATCATGATGGCGAGATCAAGTTCGTCCGGTATATCGAGGATTGAAGTATAGCCTTTGCATCCGTACACATCTTCTCCTTTCCGGTTTACCGCGTAGACCCTGCATTCATATTTAAAATATTTTATAATGGTGCAGATGGATGCGCCCAGGTTAAACGGTGAATTTGAAGCGCCGATGACAGCTATAGATTTTGGTTTGAAAAATGTATCCATATGTTTCCTGTTTAAATTTTGAAAATATTAATATTCAAATATTTTTAACCGGCATAGGCGGATCCCAAAAATGCATCTAACGTTTCCGTATCGCACTATACGGAATGCGGATCAGCATCGGTTTGTAAATAGCCGGATTCATGTATACGGCATAAGATCGGAAGAGCAC
>JBFZEZ010000351.1:0-4585 GCA_041306585.1 Spirochaetota bacterium
CCTTGTACTTCTTAATCTCTGTCGAGGCTTCAATCGGCTCCATGAGTAAAAGTGAGGAATATACACAATAAAATTCGATTTCTTCGATAAACCTCCCCGACGGATACGTATTCTTGTAATCCTGAAGATTCCTGTAGGCAAACAACGGGGAGCCTTGTGCGAGCCTCATATAACCCATGAGATAGAGCGCCTCTTCGCCTTCGGGTTTATCGGCAAAGGTCTCTCTGCAACGCGTGAGCGACTGAAGGGCGCGGTCATAATTTCCGCCTTTGAAATACGCCTTCCCCATAAAAAGCAGACTTTCCGCATAGAACTCACCCGTCGGAAACATGAACTGGTACCTGGAGAGTTCAGTGATTGCGTTGTAGTATTCACCGTGGAAATAAAAATTCCTGGACAATTGGAAAATATCTTTCTCCGCGGCATACAGCGGCACGGCCTGAAGAAAAAAATAAAGCAAAAGTATCCAGCATTGTGCCATTTTATTATTTAAAATTTTTTTCAACATCATCATCCGTTATCGGCCGGTATTCGGGAATATGTTTTTTTGTCACTTCGCCCCTTAATCTTGCATGGAGATCAAAATTTTTATTCATCGCAGCATTATACGCACCGTAGATATTGCCGGCATAAAAAACCCCTGAAAAGACCATCAGTGTATAGGCGATCTCTTTTTGACCGTATTCATATGCAAAATACGCCCCGGTCACGGTTGCCGCTACACTCAAAAAACTGAGGACCCCTTGCCAGTATTTCCCGGCATAGATCTGCCCGGAGCCGGGGACCAGCGCCGAAAGAACACACGCAACCGCCTGCGATTTAAAACCATAGGTTAAATACCGTGAAACGTCCTTCTCGAGATCACCAGTGTCCCGCGCAGGAGCAAGAATGGTTTTCACAGCAGCGATCTCATGCAGTATTTTGCTGTATTCCTTTTTTTGAAGTAAGACCTCCGTTTTTCTGATCATGAGATTATATGCGTCGTCACTATTCAACAGGGTATAATCAAAACCCTCAAGAACGCGGAAACCCTCTGTGCTCATCCCGAGTTTCTGATAGGCCTGAGATAGCAAAAATGCATATGCGAGGTCAGATCCACGTTTTGAAGAATTGATATTGTAAACAACAGTTTTATATTGTCCCCCGAGAAAATACAGTGATTCAATAAAAAAAAATAAACCGGGATTATCCCTCGCGCCCGGATCATAGTGCATAAGTCTGCGCGTTTCGGTTATGCAGTCGAAATACATGCTGCCCGCATACAGATCCATGATAAATTTTTTTTCTTTTGAGATGAAATCATCACCAGTGGCTGCAGCCGGGAGGGAAACGGCGAGGATTACGATAAACCACAGAAGGAAAAAAAACTTCATTCTTTACCGCCAAAAAGTTTTACAGGAAGAGGATCACTGCCGTGAGAACCGAATGGATTACACCTGAGGAGCCTGTCACCAATCAGAATCGATCCTGTGAGGGCCCCATATTTTTGAACTGCCTGCCTCCCGTAAGCGCTGCACACCGGATGATACCGGCAGTTTGGCCCATCCTGGGGGGATATACATATTTGAAAAAAACGGATCAGGAAATACGCCCCTCCCTGGAACCCGTTGTAAACAGGGCGTATCCTGATCACCGCTGTGTTATTCGTAATAATATAAAAATTATTCATCAGTTCAAATCTGTGGGCGGTGTCTGCATTCTCCGGAATCATTGATACATTTTCATCCCCCACTTTCACCGGGGAATCCCATGGGACAAACGTGTTCAGGGCAAACACGTGCCGTCCAAAAATAATGGATGTAAGTATAATAATAAGAACTATTCTAAATTTCATGCGCATCATATCCCCCGATTTTTTATTAATATTGCAAACATGATTGATGTCAAATATAAAATTTTCGTCAGTACCGTGCAAGGGGAGAGCAGCACCAATAATTTCTTGACATCGCAATGATACTCTGTATCCTCATCACATAAAATATCAACCCAGTAGGACTATATGCAAAATCACCATCTCCTGATTTTTCTATTCAAGATAATCCCAACGAGTCTCCTCTCGAGAATTTTCGGACTCATCTGCATGATCCCGCTCCCCTCATTTATAATAACACGATTCATTCAATGGTATTCGGCAAAATTTAATATTAAAAATGAATACAACGAACCATCCGGAGGATTTCCCACGATAAATCAATTTTTCACCCGGACACTGAAACCCGGCATTCATATAATCAATCAATCTAAAAATGCCGTTGTATCACCCGTTGACGCACGCATCGACCAATACGGAACAATTGACGATAATGCCATAATCCAGGCTAAAGGGATCTCCTATTCATTGAACGACCTTATCCCTTCCAAAACCGCAGATCGCTTCAGAAACGGGACATTTATGACCCTGTATCTTTCTCCGGGGGATTACCATCGGATTCACTCTCCGGTAAATGGCACGATAACAGGATATTTCAACATTCCCGGTAAGCTTTATTCAGTCCATGAATTCATGGTCAAAGGAATAAAAAACCTCTTCTGCCTCAATGAGCGCCTGATAACCTATATTGAAACCCCGAAAGGCATGGCTGCTGTTTGTAAAATCGGAGCAATGAATGTTGGAAAAATAACCCTTTCATTTGAAACAGTGTGCACTAATAAAACCTTCAGAAAAAAAAATGAATTCTTTTACTCGTCCGCATTTATGCCTTCAATTAATGCCGGGGATGAACTCGGCAGGTTTAACCTGGGTTCCACGATAGTCCTGATTTTCGAGAAAGGAATGGTCGACTTTCTCCCGTTTAAATCTGCCACAGCAATACGAATGGGAACAAAAATTGGCACCCTAAAAAAATAACGTATTTCCACACTACACGACACGAAACCATGAAAAGTGATTGAAATTTTTCCAATTTCTTGATAATTGTAACTCATGAGAGAAATAAGTCTCAAATTTAATATCTGATCTTTCAGATTACTGACCGGGACTATTCAACATAACCCCGATTGAATTTAAGAGGCTTACTCGTAAATATGGCAGATAACGTAGGCCTGATGGAATATACACTGACTGCTTATCTACCTCCAATTCGATGAGGAGCTCTTTACAAAATTTTTATAAAGGAGTAAAGACTATGCCATATGCAACAATGGAAAAATACATAAAGGGCCAGGTAAAGTACTGGCAGCAGCAGAAGGAAAAACTTGATTACAAAGCAATTGAAAAAAGCCACCTACCCTTTATAACTATTTCGCGTGAATACGGATGCAGCGGCTTTGAAATAGCGAAAAAGATAGCCGAAATACTCAATGAAGATCAACATCAGAACCCTCCATGGGTACCCTATGACCGCCAGCTCCTCGATAACTTAATGGAAGATACCGGACTCTCTCAAAATTTATTAGACACCATGACAAGCAATGCCCGCAACCAGCTCACGAATCTGCTCCAGACAAGTTTCAGCAAATTCCCACCGCAGGTTGCTGTTTATAGAAAACTTGCGGAGACCGTTGCATTACTTGCAGCCAATGGCAATGCAATCATCATCGGCAGGGGGGGAAATGCAATAACACGACATATTGAAGGCGGCTACCATGTCCGCGTTGTCGCAAAAATGGATATCAAGGCCGCAACCATCATGAAATTGACCGGAATCACAAAAAAGGAAGCGGAAAAGCTTGTCGTTGAAAAAAACGAGGAACGCGACAGGTTCATTAAAGAATTCGTCAAATTCGATGTCGAAGACCCGCATAATTATCATCTTTTTATAAACCTTTCACTGCATTCAGTGGATGAAGTTGCGCGGATCATCATAGAAGGAATGAAACAGAAGGGGATTCTAAAAATTTAATTCATGGACCAAATCAATTCTCAGATCTTTGATGTTGACGGACGTTTTCTTGCATACGAAGCGGACAAATCTATTCTCATCTGCAAGGACGCGGCTCACGGAAATAATCTGTGGGTAAAAAAACTTAGGGATATTACCGGAATCTACGAGATCATTGACGACGATGCAAATTATTACATTGCAGCCGAATGCGATGAGATTACGGGGCAATACTTCGCCGTAAGAAAAATAGACGGCAGCACCCTGTGGGACATACCGGGACGCGCATTTTTTCACCTGGTATTCGGCCCGCATCTCTATTTGATTTTCATTGATGATACAGAAAACTATTACCTGATCAAAGTTGAAGCGGCAGACGGGACAAAGCTGTGGCATTATAAGGTCAACTGCGACCTGTCAAAATACAGTTTTTCAAAAGACAGAATAAAACTGATTTACGAATCCGGCCTTGTTGAAATTATTTCTCCATCTAACGGGTCGTTGATATCGCGTTTGTAAGGGAAATTTTTTCCGCAGAATCAAACTTTTCCGAATTTCATCCGCGACCTTCCCTGCTTTATAAAGGGGGGCGCATTATACGGGGTATACCATGCTGAATTTCGAAATCCAGGACGCTACAAAAAAACTCACAATCGCACGATCCTTGAAAAGCTATCGCCCCCCCTTCAAGGTTGCAGAGGGATACCGTCTAATCGATGACGGCATAAACCCTGAAGCCACTGTACAGATTGAGGCGAATGATA
>JBFZEZ010000352.1:0-4555 GCA_041306585.1 Spirochaetota bacterium
GGGAATCCGCTGAAGGTTAAAAGTTGTTCCCCGGCTTCCACGGTGGCATGGCTGGAATGGCCATGGAGGTTGTTTATTGCTTCAGGCAATGAATCTGGGGAATGCATTTTTGCATGGATTATTTCACCCAGTGAAAATGGAAACAAACGAAAGTGATAATATCTGCCAAGCAGGCTGTCTCCGCTTTTACGAAAGGTATCGAGTCTGGCAGAACCCGTGACTATGATTTTTGTTTTCTCACCATGGATATCATAAATTCCCTTGAGGGTTGATTTCCAGTAATGAGCTTTATGAATTTCATCAAATATAATGCATGACATATTTTTGTTTACAAGAGAATCAGGGTCGCTCTGCCATTGTTTCCTGAACGGAAAAGAATCCCAATTGAAATAGCTGTAGTCTTTATGAAAATGTGCGGCGATCTGTTTGCTCAAAAACGTTTTTCCGACCTGCCGGGGCCCGCTGATGAAAGCCATTTTATTATTCTCAAGAGAAAGGGTTTCGATTTCACTGCCGATGGGGCGATAAATTTTACTTTTCATACTTGACCATTTTAAAGCCATCCTTTAAAATGGTCAAGTATATTTTTTTCAT
Organism: Spirochaetota bacterium; assembly: GCA_041306585.1. Taxonomy (GTDB): domain Bacteria; phylum Spirochaetota; class UBA4802; order UBA4802; family UBA5550; genus JBFZEZ01. Next base: position 595 of record JBFZEZ010000352.1, read on the forward strand.
ATGATGCCGATGAAAATTTTATTGACATCATATGCTGAAAGATAACACTCAATTCAGCCATTCACGCATCATATATGAGAATTGGAGAACCCCATGCTTCCCATTAAAAGGCTCAAAGACATCTCAGCCCAGGAGTTGAATTCGCTGTTTAACCGTTTCGGCGATGATTTTACGTCGATCATGATCGACACGGTTGTACCGATTATCAATGACGTAAAGGCCCACGGGGATGATGCGGTAAAAAAATATACCGAAAAATTTGACAGGGTCACACTATCATCCATATGCGTATCCCCGGAGGAGATCGAAGAGGGATTTAAAAAAACCCCGCGCGAAGTCATCGACGCCTTTTCCGAGACGAAGGCGAACATCGAGGAATTTCACCGGCATCAGCTCAGAAGCGATATAAAATACAATCGGCCCGACGGGGCGATCCTTGGGGTCCATTACCAGGCGATCGACCGCGCCGCCATGTATGTGCCGGGGGGGAAGGCTGCGTATCCTTCTTCGGTTCTCATGGGGGTGATTCCCGCACAGATCGCCGGCGTGCGCGATATCAGCGTCATTACTCCGCCTAACAAAGAAGGCAAAATATCCCCTTCTATACTTGCTATGTGCAGACTGCTCGGTGTTGCGAAAGTGGTGAAATCAGGGGGGGCGCAGGGTATCGCGGCAGCGGGCTATGGGACCGAGACCGTCGGAAAGGCAGATATCATTGTCGGTCCCGGCAACATCTATGTGACCGCCGCAAAGACCTATCTCTTCAGCATGGGGATCGTGCAGATAGATTCCATGGCGGGCCCAAGCGAGGTGCTCATCATAGCTGATGAGTCGGCAAACCCGCGCTGGACGGCATACGATTTGCTGTCGCAGGCCGAGCACGAGGAACGGGCCATCGCGATCCTCGTAACGACATCGCGTGAGTTCGCAGAAAAAGTCCGGGAGGAAATTATTAAAGACATTGAAGCCGGCGGGGGCAGGCATCTGATCAAAAAGACCTCGGTTGAAAAGAGCGGCCTCATCATTATCGTCGATTCAATCGATGAAGCGATAGAATTTTCTAATCAGTATGCCCCGGAGCATATGGAACTCATGATTAAAGACCCCCTCGAAAAGCTTTCCGCAGTGAAAAACGTTGGTTCCCTCTTTCTGGGGAGCTATGCGCCGGTAGCAGTCGGTGACTACTATTCCGGGACAAACCACATTCTCCCGACTGGCGGGGCGTGCAGGTTTTCATCCGGTACATCCGTCGACACTTTTATAAGGAAGACGACCTTTCAGTATCTTACGCGTGAATCTTTAAAACGCGCACAGGGCCCGGTCGGGGCTATATCGAAGGTCGAGGGGTTCGATGATAAACACGGCGGGTCGGTCGATGTGCGGTTCGAATGAGAAATGAACACATTGATAAAATTTTTTCTATAAGACAAAAAAAGTTTTAATAGTTCCCTTCTTTATACGTATTAATAATATAACATTTATTATTAACAGGTGACAATATGATGACCCAGGCACTTCATATTCTGAATAGCGTATTCGGATACGCTGAATTTCGTCCTTTCCAGGAGGCAATAATCGCCTCTGTTCTCGAAAAAAAAGACACCCTTGTTATTATGCCAACAGGGGGAGGAAAATCCCTCTGCTATCAGATTCCAGCGCTTATTTTCAAGGGATTGACGGTTGTCGTTTCTCCTCTTATATCACTCATGAAAGACCAGGTCGACCAGATGAAGGCGGCAGGGGTGGATGCTATTGTCTTGAACAGCATGCTTGATCTGGAGGAGTATCATGAAAACATTATGATGATCAAAAAACGGCAGGCCACACTCCTTTACGTTGCCCCCGAGACCTTGTGCAAGAACGAAATCCTGGCCCTGCTTGCAGGGGTCGATGTCGATTGCATTACGATAGATGAGGCCCATTGTATATCCGAGTGGGGGCATGACTTCAGGCCTGAATACCGGCAGCTTGCAGCGGTGCGGAAAAAATTCCCGGGGGCCGTGTGCGTTGCCCTTACCGCGACAGCGACCGAGCGGGTCAGGGGAGACATAAAAAGGAACCTCGATTTTTCCGGTTCAAATGATTTCGTGGCGAGTTTCGACCGTGAGAACCTTTTTCTCCAGGTGGCTGCAAAACAGAATCCGCTTGGGCAGACCCTCGCGTTTCTTCAGGATTTTAAAAATCAATCCGGGATCATCTATTGCTTTTCACGGAATCAGGTCGATCAGCTTGCTTTGAGGCTCGAGGAATCCGGATACTCGGTGAAGCCTTACCATGCCGGCCTTTCGGATGAACAGAGGAGGGTGCACCAGGAGCTTTTCATCAGGGACGAGGTGCAGATTGTCGTGGCGACGATTGCATTCGGCATGGGGATACACAAAACAAACGTGCGGTTCGTCATTCACTTTGATCTTCCCAAAAGCATCGAATCGTATTATCAGGAGATCGGCCGCGCGGGGAGGGACGGCCTCCCTTCCCAATGTCTGATGCTGTATAGTTATGCGGATGTCAGGAAGATCATGTATTTCATCGACCAGAAAAGCGACGAGAACGAACGCCGGATCGCCACCCATCATGTGAATGCCCTGATTAACTACGCTGACAGCACCCTCTGCCGGCGCATACCCCTCATAACCTATTTCGGGGAAGCGTATTCGAAAGATTCATGCTGCATGTGCGACAATTGCATGAACCCTGTCCGCGATAAAGCAGATATAACGACGCAGGCACGGATGTTTTTGTCGTGTGTCAAACGGACGGGGGAGCGGTTCGGGATCACGCATGTGATCGACGTACTGCGGGGCTCGGAGTCGCAGAAGGTTTTTTCTTTTGATCATCACAACCTTTCCACCTACGGCATCGGGAAAGAGTATTCGAAAAAGCAGTGGCAGGGGATGGCGTGGCAATTCATCCAGCAGGGGCTTATTCTCCAGGACATCGATGATCATGGGCGGATAAGATTGACTAACAAGGGATATGTTGTCATGAAGGGGCTTGATGCCGTTCTGGGGCACATCACCGACGAAAAGGCGGAACCGGCGGCGCCGAAGCGTATTGATGTGGAACACGACGGTGAACTTTTTGACATCCTCAGGAAAAAAAGGAAAGAGCTTGCTGATGCGGAAAATGTCCCCCCTTACATCATTTTCTCAGACAAGTCCCTGGTCGAGATGTCGATTTTTTATCCGCAGGATCCCCGAAGTATGAAGGAGATATACGGTGTCGGCACCAGGAAACTGGAAAAGTATGGGGAAATTTTTATCAATCTCATCAGGGAGTATTGCAGCGAACGGGGGATTCAAGGGAAAAATAAAAGCGGAAATGCCGGGGTCCGGCCCCTGCACGTCCCGCGTCATGTGCTTGTCGGTGAGGAATATAAAATATCGAAGTCAATTGAAGAGATCGCGCAGAAGTTTGACATCAAACCTGAAAGGGTGCTGCATCATCTGTATAATTACATCCTCGAAGGTCATGAGATCCAGGACCATGGGATTGCCCGTCTCTGCAGGCACAGTGATGATATTAAGATAAAAATATTCGATGCTTTCGGAAGGCACGGGACTGAACGGTTAAAACCGGTTTTTGAGTCGCTCAATGGAACCATATCCTATGAGGACCTTGGCGTGTATCGATTGTGTTATTTAACGAAGGAGTAACTGTATATACCCCTGAAATCATAAGAATAAAATCAAATTTCATCATAATTATTATTGACATAACCCTTGTCAAAAATGGATAACCCCATAACGAAATTGATGGTATCACCACAGATATTTAAAAATAGTGTCTCTGCACACCGCAAAAACTTTATTTGTTGTCTGGTCAATATTTTTTTATAAAATAATGGATACTAGTGCTCTGACCGCATGAATATGAATCAATTCTCACGAAGAGCCCCCTAAATCCCCCGGAGGGGGACTTAAAGAAAACTCCTGAAAGTCCCCCTCCGGGGGATTTAGGG
>JBFZEZ010000353.1:0-2616 GCA_041306585.1 Spirochaetota bacterium
GGGCAGCGGAGCCGATCAGGCGCATATTGAGGATTATCATTGATCATCTCAAGAAATAAAGAGTTATCAAGGGCTGTCTGAAAAGACGGCCCTTTTTGGAAAGAGGTGTTAAATTACTTGAAATCAGTTATTTTACTTGATTTAAACTTAAAAAAAGTGTTAATATTTATTTAGAGACTTTACTTTTTGAAAATTGATTCAATTGTTGTCGGGAAGGGGAGGACCCCCGGAAATTTTTTCATTATGTGAGTTATTAAATAATAGTATCAGCCAATAATGTCGATAATAAAAAAGGGTTATGGAATGCCCAAAAATATGAAATGCTGGCAGTTGTAACGCATGAAAAAAATTATTTTTTATTTTGATCATCGGGTGAAGAAGGTATTTGTTGAAAAAACCGATGAGGCGACCGGCGAAAAAAAGATGGTTCTTTCTTCGCCCTATAACTTTGTCTATACTTCTGAAATCGTCTGCCGCGTCATTAATGTTGAAGATGATAGCCAGATCGCTTCAAATATTGACCCCGGATATCAGTATTATAATGCCATCGATTTCATAACCATCAGGGCCGGGGAAGGCATTTATTTCGATCAAACTATCTCTGCTTATAAAGCATCGGCGAACGGTTTCATCGCTTTTGACGGGAAATCAATAATCCTCATTCCGCCTGTTGCAATATCGAAAGATAAATTAAGGGCATACTATACTGTCCATCCGACAAAATTCGGCAGGATCCCTTCCGAGAAGGACATTGACGAGTGGTTGAGGCATTACAATATCCTTGCCAGTGTCGGTGAGAAATTTATAAAAGAACAACTGGAAGCAATTGATGTCTCGGCAATGAAGGTCCACAGAATCCTTATTGCTCAGGGGAAGGCGCCGGTCAATGGACATGAAGAATATTTCACACCCCTTATCAGCATTGAAAAAAAAGCCGGTGAAATTAAATCTGACGGCAGGATCGATTTCAAGGAGACTGGATCAATTATCCAGATAACCAAAGGTCAGGAAATACTTCTCCGTCACGGGGAAGTAAAACAGGTTGACGGTTATGATATCAATGGGGATAAGATTGCTGCTGATATTATTGCCCCAAACGGCTTCAAGCGGGGGGAGAATATAGTACAATCCGGTCATGATGAGAATATTTTTATATCGGCATTGGATGGGTGTCTGGATGTAAACCGGAAAGTGGTCTCGGTGCTCCCCATCGCAATTATTAGCGGGGATGTCGCCTATGATTCGGGGAATATCGATTTCAATGGGTCGGTCCACATCAAGGGATCAGTTCTCTCGGGATTCACAGTCAAGGCCAAAGGTGATGTTATTATTGAAAAAAATGTCGATGATGGTCTTATCGAAGCGACCGGGGACATCACTGTTAAGATGGGTGTGACTGGAAAAGGCTCATCGAAACTTATCGCAGGGGGGAGCGTGATTGCGAAGTACCTGCTCAATGCAAAAGTTGAAGCAACTAAAGATATTATAGTTGAGGATTCAATAATTAATTCTGACGTTTTTTCCAATGATAAAATCGTTGTCGTTGCCAAACATGGGAAGATTATCGGCAGCAGGGCCTCCGCTTTGTATGATATAATTGTCAACGTGTCAGGCGCGATTAATGAGACTGAAACGACATTGAGTGTTGGAAGAAACCTTTTTATCGAAAGAGAGCTTGCTGAAGTTCAGAAAGATGTTAGTAAGTACCGTGATCTTGTGACTGAAACCATGCGCCAGCTTAAAGTAAATTTTGGCGAAGGTGTATTTGAGAACCCGAAAGAGTTTTTGACAATTCTTCCTCCCATAAAAAAGAAAAATTGCCTTCTTCTTCTTAAAGAACTGAGTGACTCAAATAAAGAGCTCAAAAGACTGAATGAAGTGAGCAAAGATATACAGGACAAGCTCAAACTGGACAGGGAACCTTCAATTATCATCATGGATAAAGCCTTTCCTGGAACCATTTTGAATATCAAGAAAAGCGTCAGAAAAATTGATAAAGAGGTGACTAACGCCAAATATTACGAAGATCCTGATGAAAAAGTTATTCGTTTTACCGCAGCCGTATAAGCCCTTACCCTGATCCCCCGAATATGGTGATTTTAATTTGTAACACTCCTATTTTTATTTGACAAATGTAGATATGAAACCATTCTATGTTTAAGGTCATGAATATTCTGAGGAGGTCACTCATGTTAGGAAATTTGGGAATTGGCGAACTTGTGGTAGTTTTTTTAATCGTTCTTGTTATTTTCGGTGCTGGAAAAATCCCGAAAATCGCCCGCGATCTTGGGTCAGGCATCAAGGAATTCAAAAAATCATTGACTGCAATGGATGAAGATGAAAATAAACCCAATAAAGACGCGTGATTATAACCGGTTTTGGTACTGCACTTGCCTGTGAACTTGTTCCGCTTCAGGCGATCGAGGGTAGACAATTTTTATAAATCCTTCCTTATATCAAGTCCCCCCTTTGATTCCAGTTTTTTGATAAGTATTTATAGTGGTGAGGTCTCTTATGAAGCCATATGCAATAGCTACGGGGTGGATACCATTTCCACCGGGGCAACCATTGCCTGGGCAATGGAATGCTTTGAGAACGGCTTGCTGACTGCAGCGG
>JBFZEZ010000354.1:0-3129 GCA_041306585.1 Spirochaetota bacterium
ATGTCGAACATGACCTCGAAGCATCGATTGACAAGATCAAAAAATTCGTTGAAGCATTCAACAGGTATGTTGATTTTACCCGTATCCTTGTAAGGGCTGCAAAAAATGAAAAACCCGGGGATTATAAATCAAATAAAAAAGAACAAGGCCCCCTTATGGGAGATATCACAATTGTACGGCTTGAGAGCACCCTCAAACAGATTATAAACGGTGCATATTCGAGCAGGGCGGAGAACCCGATTAAAATTTTTCCCCAGATGGGTGTTTCCACCGGCTCCATCAACTCTGACTGGCAGTCGATAAAAGAAGGAAAACTCATAATTGACGATGCTGTACTCAGAAAGATTATCAGTGAAAATTCAGAAGGGGTGAAGCTCTTCTTCGGGTCAGACTCTGATGGGGATAACACTATTGATACCGGCATGGCGTATACCTTTGTTACAATGCTTCAGCCGTATGTCGGGTTCGGCAATAATATTATAAAATCAAAGATCGATCTTGAGAATAATTCCATAAAACTCGCGGATGAGCGTATTGAACGCCAGACGGAGCATTTGAAGAAATACGAGGAAAAACTCAGGTCAAAATTTACCGCCATGGAAAAAGCCATTCAGGGTTCCAAGGCCCAAAAGGGGTGGATGAATGCGCAGATGGGAGGCGGGGATGAAGGTAAATAATAAAAGATGAGGTGCACTATGGAAATACAAATCAACAGTTATCCGATACATTTTGAACTCGGCCACGAGAAAACAGCTTCAGACATCGTGGGTTCCATCTCCGGATGGGTCCGTGAGCGGAACCTGGTATTCAGCAATGTTTTCATAAACGGCACCCGGCATTCAGTTGATGAAGTTCCCGACATGGATATCGCCGAAGTGAAGGAGCTGAATAGCATCGTCCAGTCAAAATCGGATGTGGTGATCGATGCGATCGATGAAGGGGTACGGTACTGTGACCGGGTCATTGCATACATTGCTGACGGACTTTCAGATGGGACGATACGTGCTGATCAGCGCGAGAACCTCGCCATTGGGGTGGAATGGTTGAGTGAGGTTTTGTTCAAGGTGTTTTCTCTAATCGGGGTGAAACCGGAAGATGCTAAATTTAAGGATACCCCGGTATCTGAATTTATCAGCATGATGCTAGCGCTTCATGGCCGGCTCGCCACTGCAGATGGAGATGCGGCTGTGAGCATCTCCCCGGACGACAGGGAGGCATTCACTGCATTTAAGGATATTTTCAGGATGGTCCTCATGAGTGAAGAGCTTAAGCGCCTTGTGATCAACAGTTTTGAGTCTCCCGATACCCTGGTCAAGATGGCGCGCTCAATCGGTGAAGAGTCAGCCTCCCAGATGAAAAATATCGAGGAGATCGCACTTGCCTTTCAAACCGGGAAGGACAATGAAGGGGCTGAAAAACTGAATACATTCATTGAATTCCTTTATAAATTTATCCGTACCTGCTACCAGCTCTCCCCTGTGTTTAGTCTTCCGCTTTCAGAAATCAGGGTTGATGGTACGACCCTTGAAGACAAAATGGCGGAAATACAGGGGTACCTCGTCGAGATTTCGAACGCAATGGAAAATAGGGACATCATCAGCTTGTCGGATATACTCGAGTATGAGGTCAAGCCGGCCCTCTCAAATCTTGGTGATTATATCACAAGGGTCCTTGATACAGTCAGCGGCGAGCAGGACCTGTAGTTTTTTCGCGGTGTGCTCACCGCCAATGGATACCCCCCGGCAGACCGTAACAGGTCATCTCCAGCGTGTAACTATAAATGATATTCCCGTCGTAATTTATACTCGCGCAGGCGGGTACGGGAATGACATGGAAAGAATTGTTACCCCTTAAAAATGACCTCTTACCAGGAGACCGTATAGGAACATCAATACATGCTTGACAAAATCGAACATGAGGTCTATGTATTATTCCTATAAGTAATACGGGGGTCGTTAAACACATGAAAGGGTCCGGCGGGAAAAAACTTTGGGGGGGCCGTTTCAGCGGCGGGCAGTCGAATATAACCGAAAGGCTGTCGCAGTCCATTTCATTCGATTCCCGATTGTACAGGCAGGACATCCGCGGATCGATTGCCCATGCGAAAATGCTCCGGAAGATCGGGATCCTCACCGATTCCGAGCTCGAGAGCATAGTGACTGGACTCACTGCCATCGAGAAGGAAATCGACGGGGGGGCATTCGAGTTTTCCACATCACTTGAAGACATCCACATGAATATTGAATCAGCCCTGACCGCCCGGATCGGGGACGCGGGGAAGAAACTCCACACCGCGCGGTCGCGCAATGATCAGATAGCCCTCGACCTGCGCCTGTATATCAGCGATGAATCAGCAGTGATACGGGAATCCATCACATCGTTTATCGGCGTCCTCATCGAATGCGCTGAAAAAAACATCGACGTTATCATGCCGGGATACACCCACATGCAGATAGCCCAGCCGGTGCGGTTCAGTCATCACATGCTGGCGTACTGCTGGCAGCTTGTGCGCGACCTCGAACGCCTTGACCGTGCTGTTGACGCGTGCGCCCGCCTTCCGCTCGGCGTCGGCGCCCTTGCGGGTGTCAATTATCCGAATGACCGCGAATTCCTCCGCAAAGAACTCGGATTTAAGGAAATTATTCATAATTCAATGGACGCCGTAAGCGACCGGGACTTCGTGCTCGATTTTCTCTATTTCGCTTCAGTGCTCGGCATCCACCTGTCGCGCTTCTGCGAAGAGCTGGTTCTTTGGTCCACTGCAGAGTTTTCATTTATCCGTCTTGCCGACGGGGTCACCACGGGGTCATCGATCATGCCCCAGAAACGGAACCCTGACCTGGCCGAGCTTATCCGCGGAAAAACGGGGAGATTGACCGGGAACCTGTTCTCGCTCCTCACTATGCTGAAGGGGCTTCCTCTCACCTATAATCGCGATCTTCAGGAGGACAAAGAACCCCTCTTCGATTCTGTAGATACGGTCAAGCTCGCACTCGAGGGTATGATAGAGATGATAGCAACCATGACGGTGAATGCCGAGCATTTACGGAAAGCTGTATACAGAAATTTTTCAACTGCAACCGACATCGCCGATTATCTTGTAATGAAAGGGGTCCCCTTCAGGGAATC
>JBFZEZ010000355.1:0-3169 GCA_041306585.1 Spirochaetota bacterium
CATACGAACGGTAACGAGCAGATCGGCGTCAAACGGTTCCTGAAACTCCTCGGCAGCAACCATATAAAAATCGGACAACGGCTGTGGCAGCTGAATGACCTACGAACAGGCCTCGTGGAAACAGTAAAACATGTGCAATTAAAACCTGCATTTCACCGAAAATATCGCATTCACACGCAAGTCCCGGAAAGGAGGTCCATATGGAATTCATCCAAACCTATGTAGAGACAATCTTAAACCTGATCGACTGGCGCACCTTTTTTGATGTTCCAATCATCGCTATCGGAATTTTCCTGCTATATCATATACTCCGTTCATCAGGGGCATGGCGTATTGTCCTGGGGATTTTCATTGCATTCGCGATTTTTGTAATCGCCCGTATTTTTGAATTTTCTACGGTCATATGGATTTACAGCAATCTCAGCGGCGTTTCACTCATAGCCCTGATCATAATATTCCAGCCGGAAATCAGGAAAACATTTGAAAAAACGGCTTCAACTTTCCGGTTCAAAAACCGGCAGAAGGAGGAAAAAAAATTATCCCGCCTGATAGTGAATGCCGTCAATGACCTGAAGGAAAAAAAGAGGGGGGCAATTGTCGTCCTCCCGGGGAAGGAAGAGATATCGTCACACATTTCGGGGGGAATCCGTATTAATGCGGAACCCAGTGTCCCGCTGATAGCAAGCATCTTCGATCCTCATTCATCCGGCCATGACGGCGCCATGATAATCGAAAAGGGGATGATCTCTCAATTCGCGGTACGGCTCCCCCTCTCGATATCAAACAAGCTTTCGCAGGAATTCGGCACCCGCCACCACGCCTCGCTCGGCCTCTCTGAGGTATCAGACGCATTCATCATCACCGTTTCTGAGGAACGGGGAACAATCACCACTTTCCAGAACAGTCAGGCGGAGTCCGTCGTAAACATCAACAAACTGGCAGACGCCATCGAAGAACACTGGGTGAACGCATCGTCAATCGGGCCCCAAACAGGAAAGAAAAAAAGACGCGGGATGGTGATAGTGGAAATCTCACTCAGCCTTATAACCGCTTTCATTCTCTGGTCTGATCTCACGCTGAGTTCGAGCAGGATAAAGTCAACATCCGTCACTATTCCCATCGAATATATCATGAATACCAATAAGCTCGCGATAATCGGCGAAAAACCGGTCACTGTGATCGTGAAACTAAATGGAAGCGTATCCGACCTCAACCGGATCCAGCCCGATTTATTAAAGGCAACCATCGACCTGAGAAAAGCTGCTGTCGGCGAGAACACGGTAAGCATCAGTAATAAAAACGTAATCCTGCCCCAGGGGATATCACTCACTGACGCAGATCCGTCAAATTTTACGGTGACCGTATATTCAACCGAAGAAAAAGAAGTCATTGTAAAACCCCAGGTCGTGGGGACGCTCCCTGACAACCTTGAGATCGAATCGATCGAGATAAGCCCGAATACATTAAAAATTTATTACGCCTCGGATGCGGGAAAAAACGAGGAGATATCGATCAGCACTACCCCGGTATATCTCCAGAACATCACTGAAGATACGAAGCTCCTGTGCAAGCTCATAATCCCTCAGGATATTTATCCGACGATGCGGGAGTGGCCTGACGCGGTGGTGACAATAAAAGTAAAACAGGCCCCAAAGCCGACCGTAAAACCGCGATAAGACCAGCAAGATGAGGCAAAAGTGGGGGATAGATAAGGGATACAAATACATTACAGCTTTGCGATAATGCAGTTGCCCTTGGCGTTAGTAGTGAGTTTGGATACTTCCTGGATAATATGTATTCCCCGGCCGCTTTTTTTGAATTTATCTTCTTGATGGGGTTTTGGTATTTTTTCAAGTGAAAAACCATTCCCTTCATCCTCCACCTGCAGTTCAATATTTCTGAGTGTAGGGACCAGGGATAGTGTTATATTTTTTTCATATTCATATTTATTCCCGTGCTTCATTGCATTTTCAAGGAGCTCATCAAGTGTCAATCTGAAAAAAAACTCGTCAGTATCCTGCACAAACCCTTCTTTTTTCTTGTTGCATAAGAATTCCATAGCATCATAGAGAAGCATTTCTATTTCGCGTTTATCGGTCTTGATGACCCGTTTGAAAATTTCTTTATTATTCATTTCTTTCATGGTGATTATGCTACAACATGCTAAAAAATATCAACAACTATTAGACCCCATTTTAACGTGTTAAACAAAACCTCCTTTTTTTTAGAATTCTTGACGCCCGCCCTTATTCATTGGATCAGAACTCCCCTGATCATAACCATCACAATCAGAAAATACATTTTCATGTAAAATTTTATCGATACACGTGACTAAATGCATTTCAAGAAATTTCTCAAGTGTCTCTTTATCAATATATGCCATTTCCAGAAGTGTTTCCCCCAGAAGGTTCCTTGTTATCTTCTGAAAGTGCAGCCCCTCGTCAAGCTGTTCTTTCGTAATTATATTATTGACAACAAGAAACTCACCGAAATACATTAATTCACTCCTTCCTTGTCTTGAAATTACCTTGTTTTCTTATCTGCCTCAGGGGAGCCGTACTTCTAAAATCCCGCCGCCCCCACAGCATCACACATCCTGTTCTGATTCAAATATATATAATTAAATGAAATCGAAAACTGCTATATAGACAGGTATTACCTGTAATAGTACGCAGTTTTATAAAAAAAATGATAATTTCAAGAAATTTCTCATTAAAATAACAAATTTTTCTATTCATTTTTTTTAATTTTATATATTTAAATTTTCATACATTTGCATACATGTTCGGGCCTAACTCCCGGAGACTCTCCCGGAGGCTCTGACCCCCCTTTATCCCGGAGGCTCTGACCCCCTTTATGGGATTCCATCTTCACGGGAATGATATGGATCTTACCTGCTGATAATAATAATTACCAAAAATACCAGATAATTTACAAAACTTCTTTACACGGATGATTAAATCGGCAATACTAATTAAAAATTGATCCTGAAGGAACCTTATGAACCGAGTGATAATTGCCGACGATCATCCGGCCATTTGCGAGGGAATAACAAAAATACTCAACGGCTCTAATTACTTCACAGTGGTCGGCGAAGTCAGGAACGGTCTGGAACTGCTTACTATGCTTAAAACAAAGCAATGCGATATCGTACTGCTCGACATTGTCA
>JBFZEZ010000356.1:0-3549 GCA_041306585.1 Spirochaetota bacterium
CTTGAAGACGCAGGCGCGCAAGTTGAAGTAAAGTAAATGGTAGATAAACTTATTTAGTGATATATCTTACCAACAAAACTGTAAATTATCCAATAGGTTTGGTTGTTAAACGATCAAACCTATTGGCATTTATGATGAATCACGGGTTTTCATTTGTTTAATAGTGGGCTTCAATTAAATTGTATCTTAGAAATATTCAAAATTCAAATGAATTGTTTAAAATCTAACCTGTGCGTCGTTGCTTATAATGCATAATAATACTATTGAGTTGACCAAAAATGATTTATCAACCGGGAGAATTTTTTCTGGTATGGTAATTTTTTGCTGAATGCGTCTCGAATTTTTGGCTTTTAAATATTTTTAATTACATTTTATGAGCATGCATCACTGCTGGTGATGTGCAATAATTTTAATGAAGGTTTAAAATTCCATGCAAAAATCTAAAAAAGTCGTTAATTTCGGAAAAATAAAAAGCAGTTTGTCACTCCCCAATCTCATTGAAATTCAGTTGAAATCATACAAATGGTTTTTGCAAGCTGAAGATACGAAGCGAAAATCGCATGGGTTGCAGGCTGTATTCGAAGAAATATTCCCGATCGAAAGTCCTCATGAGGATGTAGTCCTTGAGTTTATTAATTACGAAATTGGTCAACCTAAATACTCCGAAAACGAATGTAAAGAGCGTGATGTCACTTATGCAGCTCCCTTAAGAGCTACAATCCGTCTTATTCGCAAGGACAGCATGGAGGTTCGTGAGCAGACAGTCTATATGGGAGATATTCCCCTTATGACGTCGCGCGGTACATTTATAGTAAATGGCGCTGAACGCGTTGTTGTTAATCAGCTGCACAGGTCACCCGGTATCTTTTTCTTTTTTGAAGAAGCTGAGCGTATTTATAACTCACGGGTTATTCCTGACCGCGGTTCATGGCTTGAGTTTGAGATGGATACCAAAGGGTATCTCATTGCCCGGATTGACCGGAAAAAGAAATTTCCAGTAACACTTCTTGTAAAAGCCCTCGGTTATGAAACCGATGAAGATGTCGTCAAACTTTTTTATGAAATCCAGAACCTCAAGCTTAAATCCGACGAGGATTATGATCTGCTCAACGGCAAAAGAGTGGCAAAGGATGTGGTCAGTAAATCATCGGGCGAGGTTGTAGTCTCTGTTGGTGATAGGATCAATATTGATGTCATCGATCGTCTGCGTGAAGAGAAAATCGAAAAAATTGAGGTTATCAATTTCCCCAATAACAAGGAAGACGCATACTTGAGCACAACCCTTGAAGTAGCAAATGAATTCATAAAAAAGAATCTCAAGTATGATGCAGAGGCTGGCTTCACAGTTTCGGAACTTTCACTTCTTACAATTCATGCGATTATGAGGCCAGGGGAACCTACAAATATAGACAATGCGCGTACAGAGCTGGAACGTTTGTTTTTTAATCCCCGCACCTACAGCCTCGGCTCTGTCGGACGCTATAAAATAAACAGCAAGTTCGGGCTCGTGAATGACAATCCGGAAATACTGGTAAAAGAAGATATAATATCCTCTGTCAAATACCTCCTTTATCTTATTGCTGAAGCAGACGGGTACATGGTAGAGTACACTGATGAAAAAGGTAAAAAAGTTTCGCGGCTGGTGCCCACTATCGTTGATGACATAGATCACCTGGGTAACAGGCGTGTCCGTTCAGTCGGTGAGCTTATCATGAATCAGATCAAAGTCGGCTTTCAGAGAATGGAGCGCGTTATAAAGGAGAGGATGACAATTCAGGACCTCGATGTTATAACCCCGCAGGCCTTAATCAGCATAAAGCCTATATCGGCTGTTATAAATGAATTTTTTGGATCGAGCCAACTTTCACAGTTCATGGACCAGACAAATCCGCTTGCAGAACTCACTCACAAACGTCGTCTGAACGCACTCGGACCAGGCGGCCTTTCCCGTGAACGCGCCGGTTTCGAGGTACGGGACGTACACCCGTCACATTACGGCAGAATGTGCCCAATTGAGACCCCTGAAGGCCCAAACATCGGACTCATCGTTTCACTCAGTACCTTCGGGCAGATAAACGAATTCGGGTTTCTCGAAACACCATATCGCTGTGTAGAAAACGGCAGGGTTACGGATAAAATTGAATATCTTACAGCTGACCGGGAAGACAGTTATTTTGTCGCTCAAGCGAATGCCGAAGTCGATGAAAAAGGGAATTTTGGAAAATCGATGATCCCGACAAGAAACCGGGGTAACTTTCCTTATAAAAAGCCGGTTGAGGTCCAATACATGGACGTTTCTCCGAATCAGATATTTTCTGTTTCAACATGTCTCATACCATTCCTTGAACATGATGATGCCAACAGGGCACTCATGGGATCGAATATGCAGCGCCAGGCAGTCCCCCTCATGATTGAGGAGGCGCCATTGATCGGTACAGGCCTTGAAGCGGCTGCGGCATATGACTCCGGGGTAATGGTTATATCGAAGCGCGGTGGAGAAGTAATTTCTGTCGACGCGAAAGGCATTAAGATAAAATCAAACTCCGGCGAAATAGATGAATATGAACTTATGAAATATAAGAGGACGAATCAGGGGACCTGCTTTAATCAGAAACCTGCAGTTGATCTCGGTCAAAAGATCAAAACCGGCGATATCCTCGGTGACGGTCCTGCAACAGATGGCGGAAGACTGGCTCTTGGCAAAAACATACTTGTAGCTTTTATGCCATGGATGGGGTATAACTTTGAGGACGCCATCCTGATTTCTGAGCGTCTGGTTGAAGAGGATATTTTCACATCCATCCATATTGAGCAATTCGAAGTGGAGGCGCGTGAAACGAAACTCGGACGCGAGGTTATCACCCGCGACATTCCGAATCTCAGCGAAAAAGCATTCAGGGACCTCGATGCGGAGGGTATTGTTCGGGTTGGTGCATATGTCAAACCTGATGACATTCTGGTTGGCAAGGTCACACCAAAAGGTGAACAGGATCTTACCCCGGAATATAAACTCCTTCATTCAATTTTTGGTGAAAAAGCACGGGAAGTTAGAGATACGTCCCTTCGCGTTCCCAACGGGGTGGAGGGAATAGTAATTGATGTAAAGCGTTTCTCGCGAGAAAAAGGCGATGAACTCGCACCTGGTGTTGAGGAACTTGTTAAAGTTTATATAGCAGACAAACGTAAGATATCGGTCGGTGACAAAATGGCTGGCCGGCACGGGAACAAAGGGGTTATTTCAAAGATCGTACCGGTTTATGACATGCCATATTTACCTGACGGAACTCCTATTGACATTGTGCTGAACCCGCTATCGGTTCCTTCACGAATGAACCTTGGGCAGCTGCTTGAAACAGAACTTGGCTGGGCGGCAGATAAACTTGATATTCTTATAGAAACTCCGATTTTCGACGGAGCAACGGAAAGTGATATCAGGGCATATCTTAAGAAGGCCGATCTTCCCG
Organism: Spirochaetota bacterium; assembly: GCA_041306585.1. GTDB lineage: Bacteria > Spirochaetota > UBA4802 > UBA4802 > UBA5550 > JBFZEZ01. The sequence continues at coordinate 3,465 of JBFZEZ010000356.1, forward strand.
ATGATTCAAAAAGCTATTTGTATGACGGGAGGAGCGGGATCCAATTTGAAAACAGGGTCATGGTCGGCAAAGTATATATGCTGAA
>JBFZEZ010000357.1:0-3756 GCA_041306585.1 Spirochaetota bacterium
CTCTTCCGATCTCGCTCTTCCGATCTTATATAAAGGTGATAGGTATTTGATAGAATAATATCAAAACCTATCTCGTCGATATCCCTTAATGTAAGGGCGCGAATTGCCCCCCGGGTGGCAACTGGCATAAATACCGGGGTTTTAATCACACCCCTGGACGTGGTAAGAGTTCCTGCTCGTGCGGATGTCGATGTATCCGTATGTTCAACAATGAAGTGCATGGTGGTATACAAATAGAGATATATGAATTCATGTCAAATAATTAATAATGAGGGATATACAAGTCCCCAGATTAAGCGGTTATCTATCCATGTCATTCCCGTGAAGACGGGAATCCTTAATTCGCGTCCAGCGAGGATGACATATGGGGACTGAATCTATGATTAACCAAAAAAATGATCAAGTACATTTTTGATGAGAAAAATTCCAAAAATAGTATTGTAATAAATCATATCGCCTTTACAGTAAGCCTATGCAAACTGGAACATTATACATAATAGCCTCCCCCATAGGCAACCTTGAAGACATAACGATTCGCGCATTGAACATCCTCAAAACAGGGGTCAATCTTGTATGCTGCGAAGACACCCGGCAGACGAAAAAATTGCTGGTCCATTACGGCATTGACCTCCCCCTGCGCGCACTCCATGCCCATTCTGCCCAGGGTGCCATTGACAGCTCAATTCGGCTTCTCAAGGAGGGGAAATCGATTGCCTACCTCACCGATTCAGGGACACCAGGAATTTCCGATCCGGGGAGTAAACTGGTCAACCATACCCGGGAACAAGGAATCCCGGTCATCCCTATCCCGGGACCTTCCGCATTAACCTCAATAGTTTCAGTCTGCGGTTTTCCAGAAAAAAGCATTATGTTTACAGGGTTTTTAAGTAAAAAAGAGGGTAAAATCAGGAGAGAACTTGAACGACTCATGAATTACGAAGGGATTATTGTGATGTATGAATCCCCCTACCGGATAAAAAAACTCATAACCATTATTAATGATTTGTATCCCACAGCACATATGATCATAGGCCGTGAAATGACCAAGTTCTTCGAAGAATTCATCGCCGGCACAGTCAGTGAAGTATATGGCAGATTGGATTCTTTAACAGAAAAGGGTGAATTTACAATAGCCCTGATTAAGGACTAAAATTACTTGTATAAAATCAAAAAAAATCAATTTTCCTCGTTTTTTGCATTTTATACATAGGAATTTAAATAATAATTAAAGAATTGACAAATTATTCCGATACTTATATTAGATTAAGCAAAGGATAAAAAAAATGGTTATCGACAAAATAGGTAACATCAATAACATTATTGAACCGAAAAAATCAAAATCGGTATCAAATGCAAAAGAACCCGAAAGGGCTGATACTCTCAACATTTCAAGGGAAGCCAAGAGCGCAGCTGATGTCTCAAAGGTGGCGCATGTTGTTAAAAGCACGTCCGATGTCCGCATTGAGAGGATCCAGGAACTAAAAGAAAAGATCGCGAATGGAGACTATAATTTCGACGATCCCAAAATCATCGAAATGGTGGCTGATAAAATAGCCCAAGCATTCTTGAAAAAATAACTGTTTAAATACAGCTAGAATATAATAAAAAGCGGAGATAGTGTAATTATGTCCGCTTTTTTTTTGAATGGACCGGAAAATCAATGCACGCGGCATCAACATCAAAAAAAACGGTAAAAGCCGATTTTCATCTTCCAACTGAAATTTTCATCCGGCAGAATATTATCGATCAGCTGGCCGATATTCTACAGGCTTATGGTTCACGTGTCGTACTTGTAACCACGTCAAACGACTTCGATATCTATCACGAAACAATTGAAAAAATTTCCCGCCAGATGAAAACCAAAGAGATAGGGTGCATCATTTATGATGAGATACCGAATATTCCGACTACAGAGGACATCGATGGGGCAGTTACATTTATACAAAAAACAAACTGCAATCTCATTGTCGGTTTCGGCGGTGCAGAATCTATCAATGCGGCAAAAGCAATGTCGGTTCTGGCCAATAATCACATCTTCTGTTATGACATATTCTCAAACCCTACTTTAAGCAAACCACCGATCCCCCTTGTAACCGTACCGGCATATCCGATTTTCGGGCTTGAAATAGCTCCATTTTTTTACATCGATCATATACAGAAAAAAGCCAAAAGTATATTCTATCATGATAACATCTATCCGCTGGCTACAGTCGTAGATCCATCTTTATCAATAAAAATTGAAGAAGATCGAGCATTTAAAATGACCATAGCAGCCCTTGCAATAGCGGCAGAATCAGTGATTTCAAAAGAAAACAACGATATGATCAATACATATGCATTGAAAGCCATAGACCTCATCTTTCGCAATCTCCCGGTGGCATACAGTGATAGCCACAATACATCCCCCAGAAGATACCTGTCCACTGCTTCTGTCATGTCCGGTATCGCGTTTTCGATCTCTTCCCTTTCGGTGACCCTGGCGATATCCCTGGCTCTTGCGTCAAAAACAGACATCAAGACCGAGGACGCCATGAGCATTATATTGCCCCATATCATGGATTTCAATCTCACTTCATCCCCGGGGAAGTATGTACAGATGGCAAAAGTCATGGGTGAAAACGTACGGGACATAACCGTCATTGAAGCAGCGATAAAGGCAGTTGAAGCCATCCGCAAGCTTGAAACGGACATGGACATACCATTGCGTCTTTCGAGCTATAATATATCAAAAACCCGTTTCAAGGATATAGCAAATCTTTCCCTCTCATATCCCTTCATAAATAACACGCCCCGCGACCTCAACTTCAATGAAATTGAAACAATCCTGATCGCCGCTTATTAATCTGATTAAAGGGAAGTAAGCTCTTCGCGGGTAAAAATCTGGTGTATATCGAGGATTACGACAAATCCATCATTAAGTTTCGCAATACCGACGATATATCTGCCTGAAATCCCCTTGACTATAGGAGGTGGAGGCTCAAGCTCATTGGCATCAACCTTGACTACATGACTTACCGCATCAATTGCAAGACCGACCTGTTTGCCATCTATATTGACGACAATGACCCTGCTTTTCCTCGTATTCATGTTTTCGGTCTGGAGCCTGAATTTCTTGCTGAGGTCGATGATTGGGATGACCTTGCCGCGCAGGTCGATGACCCCCATAATATAGGTGAGGGACATGGGAATCTGGGTAATTTTAGGCATCCGCAAAATTTCCTGTACCTGCAGGATATCCAGTCCATATTCCTCTGTGCCTACATTAAAGCACACAATCTGAAGTGATGCAAGTGTACTTTCTTTTTTTTGAGCCATCGGTTTTTCCTTCGAATAAAATACCTAGTTTAAGTTTAATTTACAACAAATAACTACAGTTTTCAACAAGAAAAAAACAGGAATAAATGATTTTTTAGCAGGATTAGGATGCATATACCTTTTTTTACGATGTTTCAGGAAAAAAAATAGCCATAAACATAAAAAGCAATCCCAAAGGTGAGAAAAAAAGCAATTTTGATAAAAACCGGGTTCCTCCCCCTAAAAAACATATCAACAAACCCGATACTAATGCCAAAAAATGCCGTTACGATCCCCAATGCTATAAAGCTGTATTGAAAATATCGAAATAACCATAAGCCGGCAGCTGCAAAACCAATGATATCGATAACATCGATAAAATACCGGGAGAACAATCCCCAAAGAGTCAGTTTATTACCCTTCGTGCCGGTGTCGTTTTCTTTGATGAAATATTTCTTTCTG
>JBFZEZ010000358.1:0-2757 GCA_041306585.1 Spirochaetota bacterium
TCTTACCCATTAAAAATGACCTTTTCCTTTTCATAATTTGCACCTAAAAATTGAATGTTAATTTTAAAAATTAACTTGAGTTTTCCCATTATTTGGTGTATTGTTAAAATACTGGAACCTCAATAAATTCATTTTTAGATGTTCATTTAATCTTTTAGCTCTTCCAGAGGCTCTGAGCAACTCTTGACAGGGAATAATTTTGTACGTGATAAAGATAAAAAAAACAGCGATAGTCAGTTTAATTATTCTATCCTTGACATGCATGGGAAAAGGGACACAGGAAAAGGTATGGAAATCACAGCTCGCAGGTTTCTGGTACCCTGCTGAGTCCGATGCATTGGCATCCCTGCTTGACGGATTTCTGAATGCCCGGAAGCCGGAAGAGGTCCCCGGAAACCCGGTTGTTTTCATACTTCCCCACGCGGGGTACTCCTATTCAGGTATGGTTGCCTCCGCCGGCTATCGGATAATAAAAAAACTGGAACCGGATATTATCGCCATTATCGGCCCTCCCCACAGGGCCCATGTCAGCAACTGCGCCCTTCCTGATGCAGATTCAATTGAAACGCCCCTCGGCCTGATACGCATCAACAAAGAGTCTGTATTAGAGCTGGCGAAAAACAAAAACTTCCCGATCAGAAATGATGCTTTTCCCGGGGAACATTCGATTGAAATCCACCTTCCGATGCTTCAGCGTGCCCTTGGGGCCCGGATTGCCGGGGCTGGGATACTGCCGATACTCGTTGGCGACATCGATGAAGGGCGCGCCCCTGCAATAGCTGACGCGATAACAGGCGTCCTCTCGCGATTTTCCCGTCCCCTCGTCATTGTCAGTTCAGACTTTACCCATTACGGGGACCGCTTCGGATATGTCCCATTTAAACATAACAGCAATAATGCGACAATGAAAAGAATACGCGCCCTTGACATGAAGGCCGTCGACTTAATTCTAAAAAAAGACCTGAAGGGGTTTTCCGGTTATGTTGCGCAGAGCGGCATCACGATTTGCGGACGAAACCCGATATTGACCGCCCTCGCGATGAAGCTGGATTCACCCCGCGCCCTGCTCCTCGACTACGATACATCAGGGAACATCACCGGCGACTTTGATGCATCGGTAAGCTACGCTGCGATTGTTCTTGCCGGTAAAATCACCGCACAAAACCGGACGGCTTCAGCTTCAGCTTTCACCCTCTCCGAGGCGGAAAAAAAATTTCTTCTTTTTCAGGCGCGCAGAAACATAGCTCACGTCCTTAAAAACGGCAGCATGATTGAATTGAACAGTCGGGATATTCCGGCCCTGTGCACCGGGAAGAGGGCCGCGTTCGTCACCCTGAAAAAAAACGGAGAACTCAGAGGGTGCATCGGAACTATCGTTGCCGATCGACCGTTGTACAAAACTATAATCGAATGTTCCTACAGCGCGGCGTTCAGGGACCCGAGGTTCAGCCCCCTCGAAAACGCGGAGCTATCCGCAATCAGGATCGAGATATCGGTCCTCACCGACGCGGAACAGGTAAAATCGCTGGATGAAATACAAACCGGAAGGGACGGACTTATTATCGAGAAAGGCGTCAATCGGGGGCTCCTCCTCCCGCAGGTCGCAACTGAACAAGGGTGGGACCGCGACGCCTTCATCTCCCATACCTGTATCAAAGCGGGACTTCCCGGCGATGCATGGAAGGACCCTGCCGTAAAAGTATTCCGCTTCCAGGCGATAGTCTTCGGCGAGGAATCAATGCAATGAAAAAACAGCGACTAACTATGATAAACAGACGATCCTTCATCAGCGCAGGGTGCCGCGCAATCGGCCCGATGGCGCTCTGCGGCTCAACCCTTGCGCGCTGCGCCGACAGCTTTCTTTTCAGCGAACCCCTCGATATGCGATTTGTGCGCCCCGCCCGGTACTGGAAAACGTTGAACGGCAGCACGGTGCTGTGCGAGCTCTGCCCGAACAGATGCGCCCTCGGCGACGGGGAAACGGGAACATGCAAAGCCCGGAAAAATATAGGAGGAAAACTCCACACGATCGTCTATTCGCGCATAACTGCTGCACATATCGATCCGGTTGAAAAAAAGCCTTTCTTCCATGTCATGCCGGGGTCCAGCGCCTATTCAGTCGCGACTGCCGGGTGCAATCTTTCATGCTCATTCTGTCAGAACTGGGAACTCTCGCAGTCGAAACCGGAGGACCTCGATGCCGAGCTGATAACCCCGGCCGACCTGTCGTTCCGCGCCGCCGCAAGCAGGTCAAAAATAATCGCATTCACATACAACGAGCCGACAACGCAATTCGAATACATCATCGATGCGGCTGCAGCCGCTCGCTCCCGCGGCCTCAGGCCCGTGATAGTTTCTAACGGGTACATCAACCCTGACGCAGGCCGCGAACTTGCATCGTGCCTTACTGCGGTCAAAATCGACCTCAAGGCATTCACTGAAAAATTCTACAGCAGCATCTGCGGGGGGAGCCTCTCAGCGGTTTTAAAAAACCTCGAGGCGGTCCATGCCTCGAAAACCTGGCTTGAGATAGTGGTCCTCGTTATACCGACATTAAACGACAGCCCGGCAGAGATAAAGGCAATGACATCGTGGATAGCCCGCAATCTATCGCCTGACATCCCCGTGCACTTCACCCGGTTCCACGCGATGTATAAAATCCAAAACCTTCCCCCGACACCGCCGGCAACCCTCGAGCGGTGCCGTACGATAGCCCGCGAGCAGGGAATCCGCTATGCATACATCGGCAACCTCCCG
>JBFZEZ010000359.1:0-4987 GCA_041306585.1 Spirochaetota bacterium
ATTATGATATTTAATAATATCAAAAGATTATGTAGTAGGGGGAAAAGCAATGGGAGTTAACAACGATAAACGTGCATTCAAACGATTCAGCAAGGAATTCAGCATACGGGTGTCTAAAAAAGACCCTGAAAAATCAGTCACTGAAATCATCAGCTATCATGGCAAGGCCATTAACATCAGCGGAAGCGGATTGTTTCTGAACCTTGATCAAACTGTAGAGACAGGTGATACAATCAAACTCACCTTTCTTAAACCGAATACATTTTATTTCTTCGACGGTCCGGGCCGTGTCGTACGTATAGGTGAATCTGATAATAGCACATGGGACATCGGCATTGAATTCACCGATATAAGCCAGCAGGACGCCAGAATGCTGGATTACTATCTTCAGCAGCAGCGTTAATTAAGTACGATTGAACGGTCAATTTTTTCAAAAAAAAATTATAACTATTCAGCAGAATGGTCTGACCTAAACACGCAATATACGGGTGAAGTGAACGAGCAATAGCGATCTCCGGGTGTATCTTAACATTGCTTAACATGCCTAATGGTTTAATCGCTTTAAATTTCATATTCATTAATTTCTCTTTTGACCCTATGTCTTACCTGTACAGGTGGGACACATAATTGATATGCTTTATTTTCATGAGGTGTTATTATGCAAAAAAAAGAATTTATCATTGAAGGGATGTCGTGCAATCATTGCGTCATGTCGATCAACAAGGCACTTTCAACCCTCGGGGGCGTGAATGTCATTGACATCAACCTTGATAAAAAACGGGTCGTCATCGAATATGACGAGTACAAAACCCCGTTTACCCTGGTATCAAAAGCGATAGTGGACGCGGGGTATGAAGTGGCGGGGCATTAATAAACGACAGGTATTAATGCGCCTCCTCCCAATTTTGTCCCCAGCCGATATCCACGACAATAGGAACTGACAGATTGAGGGCGTTTTCCATATGTTCCCGAACCAGCTTTTCAACAGACTCATTTTCGCCGTCTTTCACCTCGAAAACCAGTTCATCATGCACCTGCATAATTATGCGCGACCGAAGTCCGCGTGTTTTTAATTCACCTGAAATACTGATCATGGCTAACTTGATCATGTCAGCAGAGGTCCCCTGGATTGGGGTATTGATCGCCACGCGCTCGGCCCCTTCACGGGGAAATTTCGATACAGACGTTATCTCCGGGATATAGCGCCTGCGGCTGAGCAGGGTCTGCACATACCCATGCTCACGTGCAAACGCGATCGTTGTTTCTATATACTTTTTAAAACCGGGATAGGTCTCGAAATAGATCCGGATAAAATCCGCGGCGTCCCCTACGCTTATCTCGGCCTGCTGTGACAGCCCGTAGGGCGAAACACCGTAGATCGTCGCGAAATTGATGACCTTCGCCTGGCGCCGCATCTCGTCAGTGACACCGCTCATGTCTACTCCATAAACCGATGCCGCGGTCATACGGTGGATGTCGATCCCTTCTTTAAAGGCCCGTATCATGTTCGCATCGTCGGAAAGGTGCGCGGCGAGCCTGAGCTCGATCTGCGAATAATCCGCGGACATGAGCGTGAAACCCGCTTCAGGAACAAACCCCTTCCTGATCTGCTTTCCGTAATCATCGCGGACAGGAATATTCTGAAGATTGGGTTCCGAAGAAGACAGACGGCCGGTCGCGACAACTGTCTGGTTATACGATGTGTGTATCCGCCCTGTCTTGTTCGCGACAAGGGTCGGAAGCGTATCGATATAGGTGTTCTTGAACTTTGCCAGGGTCCGGTATGCCATGAGGTGGTCGATTATCGGGTGTTTCCCTTTAAGGCTTTCAAGGACGGATATGTCAGTAGAATATCCGGTTTGGGTTTTCTTCTGGGGCTTCAAACCGCATTTTTCAAAAAGTATAACAGCGAGCTCGCGGGTCGAGTTTATATTGAAAGACTGGCCGGCCTCCTTGTATATGCTAGCTTCCCTTTCGGCAAGCATGGCGTCGGTCTGAATGGCGAGTTTCGCGAAATGCGCGCTGTCGATTTTCACACCTGTATATTCTATATCGGCAAGTATGGGGACCAGTGGCATTTCGACATCGTAGAAAAGCTTTTCCAACCCAAGCTCCCCAAGCTTGGCCTTGAAAAGCTCAAACAGGCGCCATGTGATGTCGGCGTCCTCGATGGCGTATTCGGCCAGCCTGTCGAGGGGGAGTTCGGTGATAGGGACGGCATTTTTTCCGGTTCCGGTAAGTTCTTTGAAGGTAATGGTCTTATAGCCGAGATACTGCATGGCAAGGTCGTCCATATTGTGGCGGCGTTCCGACGGGTTGATGACATATGACGCAACCATGGTGTCGAAATACAATCCGCCGAGGCCTATCCCCTCATTTCTCAACACATTGATGTCGTATTTGATGTTCTGCCCGACTTTTTTTATACTGCTGTCTTCTATAAGAGGCTTGAGGATGCCGAGTGATGCATTCCTGTCGAGATACTCCTCGCTGAAAAGCCCGCGGTTCACCAGGGGGACATACCACCCCTGATGCGGACTGATTGAAAATGAAATTCCCACGACCTCCGCCTCGATGGTTGAGAGGGACGTTGTTTCGGTGTCAATCGAAACAGTACCGGCAGCGCGGATTGCGCTCACCATCGCCTTAAGTTCATTTTCCGTCACGATGGTAACATAATTCCTCGGGGGACGCTCGGCAGCAGGGACACCCTCCTCAGCGCCGAATAGCTCGGCTGCAAGGGTGTTCATCTCAAGCGACTTGAAATACTCCCGGGCGCGTTTCGAACGGAGGCCGTCAAGCGACATACCGTCAATCGAGAGCTGTATCGGGGCATCGGTGCGGATGGTCACGAGATCTTTGCTTAGGTATGCCATCTCCTTCTGCGCACTAAGTATCTCCTTCTGCTTACCGGTGATCTCATCGATATGTTCATATATCCCGTCCAGGCTCCCGTATTTTTCCATGAGTTTCAGGGCCGTCTTCTCGCCTATCCCCTTCACCCCCGGGACGTTGTCACTCGCGTCCCCCATGAGGGCCATATAGTCTATCACCTGGTCGGGGCGGAGGCCGAGCTTCTGCTTAATCGCGCCTTCGTCATATAACTCGTAATCGGATATTCCTTTTTTGTTCGCGTATATCTTCACGCGGCTGTTCACAAGCTGGTATGCGTTCTTGTCGCCCGTGACCAGATACACCTCAGTGTCATTAACTGCGAAATTTTTGGCGATGGTGCCGAGAACATCGTCGGCTTCGAAGCCGTCCTGCTCGATCCGCGCGAGGCCGAGCTCGACGACCATGTTCTTGATCTCCTCGATCTGGGTGCGGAGGTCGTCGGGCATCTTCACCCTGTTTGCCTTGTATTCCGGGTATACATCAAACCTGAACGATTTCGGGGGGTCGAAGGCGACGACGAGGTAATCGGGCTTCTGGTCATCGATAAGTTTGTACAGCATGCGGGCAAAACCGAAAATCGCTGATGTGTTCTGCCCTTTCGAATTTAATAAAGGATTGTTAATGAATGCGTAATATGCCCGATAACAGAGGGCATGGCCGTCAATGACGAATAATTTTTTCACGTTGGGGTCTCCTTGTGTCGCATTTCACAACCAACTCTATACAATTGACATGCCCTGTAAAGGAATAATTTATAAGACCGTATGTGTATCAGGTAACAGCTCACAAAGAGGGGGTAATTATCTTCCATCGTACCTCACTACATTCTGTCCTTTGCCCACGGCGTTTTAAATAAAATCCATGTTAATATCTTTCTTTCGCGACCACCGGTGGGGGTTATCGAATGCATCTGCTCGATATTAATTTCAATCCCCTCCGGGGGGGGGCTGGTGAATAAAATTGCATTTTTCGCCTATAGCATGTAACGATTAATTTAGTCATTTCATGTCATTCCCGCGCAGGCGGGAATCCAGAGGTTTAAGTTATTAAGTGATACAGAATGGGGCCATAAGAAAATCCAGATGGATTCCCGCCGTAGTTTATACTCGCGCAAGCGGGTACGTGAATGACAAAAGTAATCTAAATGAATCGTTAACCACTATAATTCATATAATTAATGATCCGGAAATTGATAAGCGCTCGCACACATAGTCCAACGCAAAACGTCCTGTAATGCTCGTTTTTACAGATAAATAAAATATGCTCGCTATCACCGCCCCGCAATAGATACATACCCGATTCTCCAACACGAAAAAATGCCTAACTGGAATAATTTAGCCATACTAAAAAAAACACCCAAAAAAAAAATAAACTTTAGCATTGCTAATTTTAATCTGAAAAAAAATAATCAAAAGAAATCCCATAAAAAAATATTCTTGTTTTTGCAGAATTTCAATGATATACATAATGCATATCACATAACGTATAAAACATTGGCCCGCCGGGCAAAAAACAGTATTGCTCAAACACCACTGTGGATAAAAAGTTTTGGAGGTCTCTCTATGAAATGGTTCAACAACATGAAGATAATGACGAAACTCCTGTCGAGTTTCATAATAATCGCAGTCATCACTGCAGTGGTCGGGTATATCGGCATAACCAATATTCATACCATTGATGATGCTGACACTAAGCTCTATGAAAAAATGACCGTACCGCTGGCCGACATAGCCGAATTGTCCATCGCCTTCGGAAAATCCCGGGCTGAATTGCGGGGTCTTTTTCTCGACAATGACCAGGCCAGGCATAAAGATGCGGAAGAAGTCATCGACAAACAGGATGTCATCATCAAAGAAAAAATGTATGCAATAGCCAAAACATTACTTACAAAAAAAGGCGAGGAGGAACTGCAGAGCCTCCGTAAAGAATTCGATACATATTTCCCTATTCAGAATAAAATAGTTGAGTTGATGAAAATCAATAAAGTTGATGATGCCCGGGAACTGGTCCTCGGAGAAGGCTTAAAGCAGGCACGGGCAACTCAGAAGACGATCGACGAACTTGTTGTTTCAAAAAAATCAATAGCAAAAGA
>JBFZEZ010000360.1:0-3110 GCA_041306585.1 Spirochaetota bacterium
GGATGGGGGCGTAATCGCGCTCGTTGTATGGATCGCACGGATCGTACGGATCATTGGGGTCGTCGGGGAGGCGTATGACGTCGTACACGGTGCTCCCCCATGCAATATCTACCTGGTTCAGGCAGTTCATGTCGCCGCGCTGCAGCATATCCTCCGACAGCCTGTCGCGCAGTTTCAGGAGGAGATTGTCGAAAAGCTGCAGGAGCGGCGACTGCATGATCTGGTCCCTGAGAAAACGGTCGATGATCACCTCTATGTTGTCCGGATTGTCCCGCGGTATGTACTGCTTTGAAATCCGGTCGATCCCGATGTTTTTAATCGCCTCCTTGCAGACGACCCTGAAGGTGGCATTAAACCTGTCCGAGATTTCTCCGTGCACAACGAGCAGGTTTATGACGATGTCCCTGAACTGTGATATTTTCAGGTTCGGCGTCTCGAGGAGGTTGAATATGTTCATCATTTCCTGGTTTGCAAGGCCGTCTATGAGAAGTGTCTGGTAGAAAAGTTTCAGGATTTTTTTTATTTTTTCATAATCGATCCTGTCGCTGAAATCGCCGAGGGCCTCAATGATATCCTCGAAAAAGCGTTCGCGTATCAGGTTCATATGGAAGAAAACTTTCAGGGTGTCGAATTTTTTTTCCTTGTAGAAGCCGTACATTGACGGGATGCCGAAAGCGATATGACGCTTGAACTCGATTGTGTCAAGGGGCTCAAAAACCTGGGACGAAAGAAGCACGTCGTTTTTGAGGGTATACTGGACCTCGAGGAGAAGGGCAAGCGCGGCAAATGTGTCGTCCTTATGCAATTTGCCGAAAAAATTACCGGGAGGAGTAAATAGGTTCTCCTTCGCATATTTTTCGAGTTTTTCAATAGTGCGGATATCAGTAAAATTGTATTTATCGTATAACATTCGATATACATGGAGAAAGGTTATGAATTTTTCGATGTTGAGCTTTGAGACATCGCACCGGTACACCGCTTTGAACATTTTTCTGAAATCTTCGTCGGATATCTGATACACGAGCTCGTTAATGAGGGTATCGGTCCCTTCGATGCCGGAAATGCTTTTTATAAAATTCAGAATTTTGGTCATTTCGGTCGGAAGCTTGGTATTGAAGTATTCAATAAAATAGCCGGATATTTTTTCCTTCTCCTCCCTTGTCGTGTTTTCAAGAGGGACGTTGTTCAGGAAATCAAGAAAGGTTTCTTTCCCGACCGCGTTCAGAAAGTCCCAGAACCGTTCCCCGGCGTGTTCCGGAAATTGTTTCTTCGCCTCTTCGTAGATGAGGCGGGACAAATCCTCTTCGTCAAGATTTATCAGCTTGAAAAAGTGGTCGAGCCGCTCGTAGACCTCCTGCGGGACCAGGTTATGAAGGAGCTTTTTATTACCGGTCATCCAGAATTCCATGACCCTTTCAATAATATAAACCGTGCGGCTGCTCGATTCAACGTGGACCTGTTTACGTATGAAATGTATGAGGTCGTTCATCTGGTGGTTGGTGTCAATTTTTTCCGTGAAGGCCCTGATGTCGCCGGTGGCGCCGATATCGTGGTAGAATGCCGGGAAAACGGCGGCGAGGGAGGTGATGAGGTAGAAGACCTCGGCGTAATTGCTGTTCAGGAGTTCCGAGATATCGCGCTGAAAAACGTCAGTATCTTTCAGGAAAACCCCCCCGAGCTTGAGGTTGACGATAAGGCTTGCCGAAAGCTTTTTCATGATCGGGGGTTTCAGCTCAATGAGTTTCATCCATGTGCGGATGTTGTCGAGGTGGCTCGAGTTGGTGATGACCGACCAGTCTGATGCGATCCCTGAGAATTCGGGGAAGCAGAATTTTGATTTGACCAGGATCGTCTCGAAGTGATCGATGATCGTAATATTGTCTGACTCGATCACGGTTTTGCCTATGTTGAAGATCGTTGAAAAGGCTGAGGCATAGTTGCCACCCTTTTCGATTTCATACAGGAGGACCGGCATGACAATGTCGATGATGTTTTTAAGGAGGGGAAAGTTGCCGCTCTCGGCAAACACTGAGCATACCGAAGAAACGGACCGCGATATGAAGAGCTGCAGTTCACGGTCTGCGCCCTGGTTTGATTTCTGCACGAGATAGGCGATTATTTTTTTGATTGAGGTGCTGTCTGTCATGTGCTGTTTTTCGATCGATATTTTCACCAGAAGGCAGATTTTCTCCCATACCAGGGAATTGTGAGAAAAATCGATAATATCGTTATCCTGACTGAATAACCGGGCGGGGTTGACGGCCGTCATCTCCTCGAGCATGGATATCTTCACTGCATACGCCTCGGAGGAGAGCGAATGAAGGAGGCTGATGATCTCTTCCGCAGTCCCGCACCCTTCGAGGAAAAGGTACACCATATCTATCTCTGCTTTCCCGGTTGTGATTGAACGCTGTATGTATAGCTGGTATTGGAGCATCAGGAAAACCGCGGTTTTTTTCAAAAGGTCGTCCTGCCCGAAATTCCCCTTCACGAGGCTTTCCGCAAAACGCGATATCCTCACCCAGATATTTTCGTAGTAGAAACCGTCCCTGCTCTCTTCGATCAGGAGGTCGAGGAATTCATCAGCCGAAGCGTCGAATGTTTCTTTGAGCTTTCGGAAATCATAGTTTCCCTCGGTTATTCTGGTGATAATGAAGGTGTACCGGTCAAAAAATGTGTCTGCAGCCCTGAGGGATGATGCCTTTTTCCTGCGCACTGCTTCTTTCATGTAGAAAAAAAGGATCGGAAGCACCTCCTCTGCATGAGGGATGATGTCGTATACATAATCGAACAGGTATGCCCGTATGGTCGCGATGACAAATTTCCAATCGATGTTCGGATGGTTGAGCTCTTCGATGAGTTTGCTCGTTTTTTGGACTGCGCCCACCCTGTCGCTGATAGGGATCAGGAGTTTATTGAGATCCATGCATGTTAACCCGATTTTTTAATGTAGACAATCCTTTTGTACGGGGGAGATGCTTTGATGTCAAATTAAATTTATTATGATGAAGGTCCTCCATCATAACAGGTCGTTCCCCAACCCGCCTGTGCAGGGATGACATAGGTATTACCCCCCTCTAAAAAAAATGACCTGTTATGAGGAATCTCAT
>JBFZEZ010000361.1:0-3566 GCA_041306585.1 Spirochaetota bacterium
ACGATTGATAGTAATTCAGGAACCGCGTATACTCGAGTTTAATGAAGGAAATATGAGATATATTAACATTCAGACCCCCGGTCACGCGGTGGATCCAGTTTTCGTTTTTTGCGAATTTATACCGAGTTATACGGTAGTAGTCATACCTCAGGAAAATTATGAGAGGGGCCGGGGAGATAGTTTCGAGGTCCAGGCCTACATTACCGTGCCCGCCGTCCTGGAGTATCCCCACCGTGGTCTTGTCCCGCCGTATATACTCGCCGCGAAGTATCACAGGGCCGACCCTGCTTTCAACATCGGCCCCCATGATCATCTCGGTTGTGCTTCCCACCTTATCAAAGTCGTGAATGTAGGAAAAGCCGAATTCAAGGGAAGAGACCGATTTTGACTTCAGGGTGTAAGGGTTATTGAACGGCGCGAAACTGATGCGGCCCCCCAATGAATTCCCGCTCCAGGTATATGCCGCGTCAATCCCCCTGACGACATATAGGGTAAAGTTGACCCATACGAAGTTGCCGAGTAGACGCAGTCCGATGTCGTTATAGCCCCCATTCATGATCTCGTCGGTTGTGAGGGGGGACGTTACCGTGATCTTGCTTGCAGCATCCAGATACTGCCAGTCGTTGCCGAATGGAACGTCGAATTTCCCCACCTGGATGTGGAACCCCTTCTGGTCGAAAAGCCGGCCGCGAGGGGATATTGCCCCTCCAAAAATATGGTAATCGATGAATCCTACAGCCAGTTCCGCACCCCTGTTCTTAAAAGCGAGGGACGCGGCAACCTGGAAGTGGTTTTTAAAACTATGGTCCAGCAGAAGTTCAAAACTTCCCAGGTCAAATATATTGGGGGTATTCCGATAATTGGAGATATTGACATCGAAGATCCCATGGATGTTCAGGGAATAGACCGGGTCAGTGGATTTCTCTATGTTTTCAACCTTCTGACTGAGCTGGTCAAGGGTGGCTTTTAATATTTCAACTTCCCGCTGAAGTTCTTCTACGGTTTTCGGTTTGTTTGCATTCTGGGGAATGGCTGCGGGGTTCCTTTTCACCTGGTTTTTTCCAGCCTGACCATGAATATTTGAAACCGCTGCGATAATTATACATATCGAGATGGGGATTATTTTTTTTATAATGTCCAAAAGTGTTCCGCCCCCCTTTTGCGGCTTTTAAAACCTCAAAGAAGATGTAATTTAAAGTTGCATACTAGCATTGAAAATAAAATTTATCAATCGAAATATTTATAAACAAAGTGTTTTTGTCGTATTTATTCATAAAACTGCCGGGAAAATGAGCATTTGTTTTTTTATCGGAAATAGTCTTCATAGTCTGACTTTTTTTTAGGTGCGCCGTAGATTTTGCTGCATTTTTTTGGATCATCGTCGGATAATTCATCGCCGCGCTCTATTAGTAATCCAGACTTTATTGTAAGGGTTGGGGAACCATTAATAGAAAATGCATTTTCACTGTAACCCATTATCGATTTCAAATCATAGACAAATTCCTGTTCCTTGTATAGGGGATTGTCCCTTCTATAGAAATTATGCTCATATTCGGGAAAAATGTTGTCCCAATGCACGGTAACAAAATTATCCCTGTCCGGCCTCTGGTGTTCATGCAGCAGCCCTATGCAGTGGCCGAGTTCATGCAGAATATGCCCGTATTTCGGTTCCCCATCAGCGAAAAACATGTATGACTGGATATTATTTTCTCCTACACTCGATGTCCAGAGGTTGTTGCTTACCCTTTTTACTTCATAGGCGTATGACTGGGGCATAACTTCAATAAATAAAATACCGCATTCACGTTCCCATCTCGCCATTGCCTTGTCCAAATCCGTTATATCGCTCCCTGAAAAAGACCCAGTTAAAAAATAGGGAACAATCCCGTCTTTCCATTCTACAATCGGGGGTTCATCCACGCAACTGGAGAAGGATAACGATAGTAGTGCAATGAAAAATATTGCAATTGTTTTTATCTGTTTTATGCGCATAATAGCGAAAGAATACGATTGTTTATTTTTAACCAGGGTCAGAGCGTATTCTGTATAATAAATTACTATGATTTATATGTTATTGTCAAGAATTAATGGATAAAAAAATGAAACAAATATTACTCCTTCAATCCCCCGGAGGGGGACTTGGGAGGATTAATATTTATATGGTTCTTGATCATTTTTTTTCAATTCGACATTGATTATTGCATCAAATACCTCTTGCGGATATACCCCTTCAATTTTCCTGTCGTTGATATATATTGTGGGCGTAGCATTGATGCCGTTTGATTCGGCCTTTTTAACATGATCTGCCAGGATGTCGCTGTTTTCCTTTGAGTTCATGAGCGTTACAAGTTCTTCTTTACTGGCGGGTTTTTTGCCGAGGGATTTCAGGGTTTCCTGGAGGTTTACTACCGCATTCTCCAGCTGGTAATTGTGATTGTACTCATCGTATTTGGAAAAATGCCGGACAATGTATTCCTTGAAGATGCCGAGTTTTTCCGCGGTCATTACCGAGCGCGCCGCTATGCAGGAATTGGCATACACGGTCCGTTTGACCCCCGGATTGCAATCCAGCTCGAGGGGGAAATTATAGTAAACGATTTTTATTTTATCCCTGTATTTGGAAAGGAGATATTTCTCAATCGTATAGAAACTGTTGCAGGCGCTGCAGAGAAAATCAGTGAAAGCGAATATTGTCAATTCCGCGTCTGGATTGCCGAGGATAAGCCCGTTGTCAGGGATGGTGAATTCTGCGGGCGCGGCACTGTAGAATTTTTCGAGATAGCCCAGCACGGTCTGTTTGGTCATACGCGGATCGGTCGTCTTGACCTTGAAAATGGTGGCCCATGAGAAGACTGAGAAAATTAGGATCAGTATAAATAGTGTGTAGGATGCAAGGGCTGCTTTTTTGACCGGTTCATCAATCTTCAGGCCCAGGAGCCCGCGATATAATTGGAGATATCCCGCATTTTCTGTTGTCTTTATCTGCCTGATCCACAGGAATACTGCGATGCATATGATACTGTTTATGCAATACGTGCTGAAACAGAGCGGGCAGAACCGTTGTAAATAAATGAGGATTGCGAAAAGGATACAGTCAAAAACAAGAGAGGCCGCAATGAGCGGAAAGAGGATGAGTGCGGCTCCCCGGTAGAATCCCCCCTGTGCATAATCGGCTATGAGTAAGGTAAATATGATGAACAGGTAAAACAGGACGCCTATTGCGGCAATGGGCATTCCATAGATGGAGGCAAAGCCGGATGTCTTGAGGGCAATACACGGATTTTCTATTCCGTCCCCGCATGAGAAAATCGGTATATCAGCTGTCGGGTAGTAGTGCTGTATGGTCAGGACACCGGAGATGATGGCGCCGAGGATAGACAGAACGAGAATGGAATAAAAAAATTTTTTCATTGCATACCTTCCGTATTCAGAAATATCGTTTTGCCGCAGAGCGTTATATAATACCTGCCGTCGCGTTCATCAAGTCTTTCGAGGATATGAAATGACGGTGAGCGCTGAAATTTTGCCGGGAAACGCCCTTCACGTACACGGCAGTACAGAACACC
>JBFZEZ010000362.1:0-4919 GCA_041306585.1 Spirochaetota bacterium
AATTAATTTTTTGCACTCTTTATATGTGCAGGCAAAACACGGATGGGGGTTTCTCAGTAAACCTGAAGAAATTATCTAAAAGGTAAGTCAAGGAGATGAAAAACAATGAAAGCAGATGATGCAAAGAAGATTATTTCAACCGCTATCGACAGGGAAGTCGAGGCATATACATTTTATCGTACTGTATCTGAAAAGGCCAAAGATCCGGCATTAAAGAAACTTTTCACGGAACTTGCCGGTGAGGAGAAGCAGCACCGGGAATTCCTGCAGGGAATGCTCACCAAAGACGTGGCAAAGATGCACTTTGAAGCAAAAATGGATTATAAGGTTGTAAATGCACTTCCCAGCCCGCCACTGACTGCCGATTTGAAACCACTCGACGGGATTGTTATTTCAATCAAAAAAGAACTCGAAGCTATGCAGATGTATACGCAGCTTGCGAACCTCTCTACTGACACAGAGCAGAAGTTCCTGTTCAACCAGCTTGCAAATATGGAAAGTGGTCATAAAGCACGTCTGGAAGACCTCTACACCAACATGGCCTTCCCAGAGGTCTGGTAAAAACGTTCCGAATCATGGGTGGAGGGGCGGGACGAGGAGCAGGGCCGGTATCATCTCTGGAGACAATATTCCGGGCAGTTATATGGTACAACCGGGACATCAATCGCTTCCTGTCCTGATCATATAAACCCTGCTTTTTTTCCAGGTCGGAAATTTTTTGGGGAACTTTTTTGTTTGTTTTTTTTGGGGGAAATACTATCAGAGAACCATTGTGATCCCTGGTTACCTCAATAGATAAATCAATTATTTTAAATAATTCGCAATTATTAATTATTTTTTTTTAATTTCTGGTATCAATCAAATAATTAAAGATATAAGAATTATTATTAACAAAAATAGATATATATAAATATCAAAATGAATTTATTTTTTAAGGTATGCCGGTTTTCGATCAGGAAAGAGTTGAGAAACTTAAACAGATCCTTAAGTGGCATCCCAGGGGTATGACTATTTCTGATCTCTCTGCGAAGCTCGATATGAACAGGAACCTGGCTGCAAAATATCTTGATATCCTTCTTATTTCCGGGCAGGTGGAGATGCAGGTCATCGGAGCCTCAAAGGTATACTTTCTCTCCCGGCGGGTTCCTGTGACCTCAATGCTTGAATTCTCTTCCGATATGCTCATTATTCTTGACGGTAGCCAAAAAATCATTCAGGTAAATGAACCTCTCCTCGCAAAGGTCCATGAAACGAAAGACATGGTAACCGGCCGTAAAATACGAGAGATAAATCACCCGTTTCTCAATGCAATTCCATATGTAAACCCTTCAAAGGGCTCTGATCCGGTCATGGATCAGGTACTGGAGTTTGAATGTACCCTTGAGGGAAAGGACTGTTATTTCCGCCTCAAACAACTTCCGACCGCATTTGAAGACGGGGACCAGGGGATTACCCTTATCATTGAAGATATTACGCCCCAGATCACATACCGGAAAATGCTGGAGCTCAATGAGGCCAAATACCGAGGGATCGTTGAGGACCAGACTGAGTTCATCACGAGATTTCTTCCCGGTGGCACACTCATTTTTATCAATGATGCCTATGCCCGCTACCTTGGAAAAGACAAGGAGGTACTTCTGGGGGGAAACCATATCCCCTATATCGAAAGCCAGGATATTGCACCCGTTCTTCAGTCCATCCAGTCACTGGACATGGCCAATCCTGTTATAACCTTTGAGTGCAGGATCCATCATATATGTGGGCAGTACCGGTGGAACCTGTGGACCGTGCGGGCATTGTTTGATGACAAAAATAAACCTGTCGAATACCAGGGTGTAGGGAGAGACAATACAGAAAAGCGTGAAGCTGCAACAAGAATCAACCAGTATGTACGGGATCTGGAATTCCTCTCGAGAAAAGCGCAGGAGTTTGTTGAGATTTCCCCCGATGCAGATATTTTTCAGGTTATCGCACAAGGCCTTTCTGAAATACTCCCCAATGCCGTGATCGGCGTGAATTCTTATGATTCTCGGTCTGATACTATTACGGTCAGGTCATTTTTTTCAGACATGGATCGCCAAGTTCTTTCATCCTGTTTAGGCCGGGAGTACATGGGATTCCAATATTCTTTATTATCTGTACCTGAGCCGCTCAGGACTCATGCATTAGGTGCATTGAGGGAAGGAAAATTATTCCACATGGATGAAAGTCTCTACAACTTCTTTTTCCAGCAGATTCCCCAAAATATCTGCGACCGAATCAAAGAAACCCTCAACCTCGGGGACAGATATTATGGTATAGGATTGATCAGGCATGGTATACTCTTTGGTGCAGTCGCGTTTTCACTCCGGAAGGGCGAACCCCTCCAAAACTCCCCACTTGTCGAGACCTACATCCGTCAGGCATCTATCGTCTTACACCGAAGACATACGGAAGTTGCGCTGAAGGCAAGCGAGACCAAGTATCGTGGTATTGTTGAGGACCAGACAGAATTTGTCGCCAGGTTCCAGCCTGACGGCAGGCTCACGTATATTAATGATTCATTGTGCAGGTTTTTTTTCATGGACCGTGCCGAATTACTTGGGAGATCGATTTTTTCCCTATCACAAATCCCCCGTGACGACCAGGATACGTTCAGGCATGGCCTCCTTTCACTTGACATCAGGAATCCGGTATGCTCCATTGAATACCGGATTATTGATCCTTCAAAGGGCATCCGCTTTACACAGTGGTCTGTCAGGGCTTTCTATGATGAGCATGGGACAATCATTGAATACCAGGGAGTAGGCAGGGATATTACTGACCAGAAAACGGCGGAAGATAAAATCAGGCAATACATTGCTGATATCGAGTTCCTGTCACAAAAATCCTATGAATTCCTCGAACTTCCCCAGGAAGCCGATATTTATAACATTATCTGCAAAGGAGTAAAATCGATTCTTCCAAATTCGATTGTTCTGGTAAACTCAATTGACCTCGAAAAAGAAACTGCTACCACCGAGAGTTTACTTGGGGATGAAGAACGAGTTGTCTTCCGGACATTAATGGGTGAAGAGATTATCGGTAAGGTTGTGACGCTTCCCAAGAACGAATCAGGGAATAACGCAGTAAAAATTGTATCGAGCGGAAAAATAGTCCGGGTTCCTGGAAACTTTTTTATTGCAACACAAAAGCAAATACCCGAAGATCTTTGCGCAAAAATTGAAGAAAACCTCAATATTGGGGATATTTTTATTATCGGGCTTGTTTCACAAGGGCTAATTCTGGCAAATGTGATGATAATGTTGCAGAAGGGAGATACCCTTAAACGTCATGACCTTATTGAAGCGTATATTCATCAGGCTGCAAACGCACTGCTTCGGTATAAAACGGCTGAGCGTTTACAAGAAAGTGAAAAATTATACCGGAGTGTTATTGAAAATATCCAGGATGTTTTTTATCGGTCTGACAAGGAAGGAACGCTGATCATGGCAAGCCCGAGCTGGTCAAAGCTCCTTGGATATGATTCCCTTGATAAATGCATCGGCTATAATATCGCGGAAAAATTCTATTTTGAGCCGGATCGCAGAAAAGAATTTCTCGAGGCTGTGTACAGGAAGGGTTCAGTAAGTGATTATGAAGTTGTCCTTAAAAGCAGGGATGGTCGTCCCGTCTATGTTTCAACCAACAGTCACCTGTATTATGGTGAAGCAGGTGATTTACTTGGTGTTGAAGGAATTTTCCGGGACATCAGCGAACGATATACCGCTGCGAAAAAAATGCATGAGCAGATAGAACAGATGGGTTTCTTTTCCCGGAAACTCCAGGAATTTATCGAACTCCCGGCGGATTCCGATATTTATTATGCCATCGGCCAGGGTCTCAGTGAATTTTTGCCCAATAGCATGATTATTGTGAATACCTATAACAGAGACACGGGTATCTTAACAATCAGGGCGCTAATCGGTGATCAGGCACGGGCAACCGCACGCAAATACCTTCAAAGCGATCTTACCGGTATTTCACTTCACGTCAATGAGCCCGTCCCGGAAAACCTCATAGCGGGTAAAATATATCCTGTCAGGCAGAACTTCAGTGATATTTTATCCCGGAATTTCTCTCAGGAAATCAGCACAGCGATTAAACGAGAATTAAACCTCGGTGATTTTTACTATCTCAGCCTGTTCTGGAAAGGGTCATTTCTGGGTAACATAACATTTGGACTGCCGAAGGGAGAAAAACTGGAGAAGATCCCCTTTATCGAAATATATGGAAAGGCCGCCTCGATCGCTCTCCAGCGTAATCTTGCCGATGATGCACTCAAAGAAAGCGAAGAGATTTTTTCAAGTGTTGCGCACTATTTTCCGGTACCTCTTGCAATTATTGAGCCAAATGGAACATACCGGTATATAAATCAGAAATTCACCGAAACCTTCGGCTATGATCTGAATGACTTCAGTAGTGGAGAAGAGTGGTTCTCTCTTGCGTATCCGGATCCGTCATATCGTAAAAAAGTTATCGATGCATGGAAATCAGATCTCAAGACATGCAAATCCGGTATTGAAAGACCGCGGAGATTTACCGTAAGATGTAAAAACGGGTCTGACCGTGAAACAGTCTTTCGCCCGGTCACGCTCGCCAATAAAAAACAGTTTGTCGTCTATGAGGAAATAATGGGAGAGCATAAATCATATCACATACAGAAAATGCTCTCCTTAATAGTAGAAAACTCCCCGGATGGAATAATAAGTGAAAATAATGACGGGATAGTTTTGAGCTGGAATGGGGGTGCACGACAAATGTTCGGGTATACAGAAGAAGAAGCCCTGGGTCACCATATATCACTTATCATCCCACAGGATCAAGAAGAAGAGAGCAAACGTATGCATAACCGGGTTAAAAATGCTGAGACAATACATATCCAAAAAACACATCTCAAG